>DASWKM010000100.1:0-25544 GCA_036396635.1 Acidimicrobiia bacterium | reverse complement strand
AATCTGAACGTCCACCAGTTGCGTGAGCGTTTGACCGTCCAGTTCAGCGAGGACGAGATGAACCGGCCGATGAGGGTCTCGATACGGTCGTTCGGCTTCAAGCACGGTTCCCCTCGTGACTCCGATCTCATGTTCGACGTGCGCTTTCTCCCCAACCCGCATTGGGTTCCCGAGCTTCGCCACCAGCGGGGGACTGACACGTCGGTGAGTGACTATGTGCTGGGGTCGGACGGTGCGACCGAGTTCGTCGATCGGATCGATGAGCTGCTCGAATTCCTGATCCCACGATTCCAGAGCGAGGGCAAGTCCTATCTGTCGATCGCCATCGGATGCACCGGAGGCCAGCACCGCTCCGTGGCCATTGCCGAGGAATTGGCCAAGAGAATGTCGGCCCGGGGCATCAACGCATCATTGCGGCACCGGGACATCGACAAGTGAAGGCACAGACCGAGACCGCGCTCGAGCCCCTCCTGCTCGATCCAACCGGACCATCGGTAGTCGCCGTGGGAGGTGGGCACGGTCAGGCGTCGGCTCTCGAGGCCATCCAGACCTACGCGGGATCGATATCCGCACTCGTCTCCGTTGCCGATGACGGCGGCTCGTCGGGCCGCTTGACCAACCTCGGCATCCCCCCGCCTGGCGACGTCAGGCGTTGCCTGCTTGCTCTCACCCCGGAGCCGTCGCTTTGGTCGGAGTTGTTTGCCCACCGGTTCGAGACAGGCGATATCAGCGATCACTCGCTGGGCAATCTCATCCTCGCCGCCCTGACCGACCTGTTCGGCGACTTCTCGACCGCGGTCGAGACGGCCGGTCGCATGCTCGGAGCCCTCGGTGAGGTGATTCCGGTCGCCGATCAGCCGGTGACCCTCTCGGCGCTGGTCGACGGTATCCCGGTCACCGGGCAGGTGGCCATCACCGCCAGCAGAGGCGAGATCTCCGAGTTGAGCATCGACCCCTCGGACACCATGGCATCTCGCAAGGCATTGTCTGCGGTTGCGGGGGCCAACCAGATTGTGATGGGGCCCGGCAGCCTGTACACCTCGGTGATATCGGCGCTGATGGTGCAGATGCTCGCCCCGGCAGTGGCCAGCTCGGATGCACAGCGGGTCTTCGTCCTCAACCTCGTCACCCAGGACGGGGAGACCTTCGGGATGACCGGAGCCGATCACGTCGCCGCGCTGGCCAAGCAGGTCGGGATCGCCGGCCCGGGAATCGTCGTCGCCCACGCGGGCCCCCTCGACGTCCCCGCAGGCCACGACGCCGTGACCATCGCCGTGGACGAAGCCGCCGCCCATGGATGGGAGGTGGTGTCCGCCGACCTGATAGACGAGTGGTCCGAATGGCCTCGGCACGACCCGCTCAAGCTTGGCCGGGTCCTCGAAGAGCTCGCTGCGGCCACAAGGTGATGCCATTGCCCCAATACCTGACCCTTGCCGATGTCGATGTCACCGGTCTGAAAGTCCTCGTCCGAGCCGATCTCAATGTCCCCCTCGACGGCGGTGAGGTTGCCGACGACTTCCGGATCAGGGCCGCGTTGCCCACCCTCGAGACACTGGTCCGAAGTGGCGCGGCCGTGACCGTATGCTCTCATCTCGGCCGCCCCCGAGGTGTCGATCCGGCACTGTCCCTGGCACCGGTTGCACAGCGAATGGATTCTCTGACCGAGTACGACGTCCGCCTCAACAGCGGTGGTGACATCAACGTGCTGGAGAACACGAGGTTTCTCGATGGCGAGACATCGAACCATCCCTCGACGGCGGGGGAGCTGGCCGACGGCTTCGATCTATTCGTCCAGGACGCATTTGGCTCGGTCCATCGCGCTCACGCCTCGACGGTGGGTGTCGCCGAGCTCATCCGATCGGTGGCAGGCCCGCTGCTCGATTCCGAGCTCAGCGCACTGGGTCGGCTGCTCGACGACACCGAACGCCCGTACACGGTGGTCCTCGGTGGTGCCAAGGTCTCAGACAAGCTGGCCGTGATCGAGAACCTGCTGCCCCGCGTCGATCGCATGCTCATCGGTGGCGGTATGTGCTTCACCTTCCTCCGGTCTCTCGGCTTTGAGGTGGGCGCATCGCTGGTCGAGGAGCCGATGCTCGATAAGGTCGCCGCCATCGTCGAGGCCGACGCCGACGAACACAAGATCCACCTCCCCGGGGACTTTGTCGCCGGGGAGCGATTCGCCGAGGACACCGCGCACGACGTGGTTGCAGTCGACGAGCTTCCCCGCGGCTGGATCGGTTTGGACATCGGCCCTTCGACCGGAAAGGCGTTTGCCGGCTTGGTTCGGGACTCGGCCAGTGTCTTTTGGAACGGACCGATGGGTGTCTTCGAATGGGAACAGTTCCGCTCAGGCACAGAGGCGGTGGCTCGAGCGATCGGTGAGTGTCAAGGGTTCACCGCGGTCGGTGGGGGAGACTCGGTGGCCGCCATGCGCCTACTCGGTCTCGAGGGCTCGGTCTCTCATCTGTCCACCGGCGGGGGAGCGGGGTTGGAGCTCCTCGAGGGCAAGATTCTGCCTGGGGTGGCCGTTCTGGAAAGATGGGTGCGGTGAGCGAGCGCAGGCCACTCATCGTCGGCAATTGGAAGATGAATGCCAACCATTTGGAGGCGATCCAGATGGTGCAGAAGCTCTCCTACCGTCTCGAGTCGAATGACTACGAGCGGGTCGAGGTGGTGGTGGCTCCTCCCTTCACGGCTCTCCGGTCGGTGCAGGTGGTAATCGAACAGGACCGGATCCCGATCGGCCTGGGCGCCCAGGACGTCCACTGGGTCGAATCAGGGGCGTACACCGGAGAGATCTCGGCGCCCATGCTGGCCAAGCTGGCGGTTCGTCATGTGATCGTCGGTCACTCGGAGCGCCGCGAGCATTTCGGCGAGACCGATGAGATGGTGAACAAGAAGGCGAGGGCGGTCCTGGGCACCGGTTTGGCAGCCGTCGTGTGTGTCGGTGAGACCCTGGACCAGCGGGAGGCAGGTGAGGCGGAGCAGGTCGTGAGGAGCCAGCTCGCCGGGGCTCTTCGCGGGCTGACGCCCCCAGACCCGGGATCACTGGCTGTCGCCTACGAACCAGTGTGGGCCATCGGGACGGGACGGACCGCATTGCCGGATGATGCCGGCCTGATCGCCCAACTCATCCGTGAACAGTTGCGCGACGTGTTCGCCAGTGAGACCGCAGAGCCGATCAGGATCCTGTACGGCGGGTCGGTCAATCCGGCCAACATCAGGGATTTCATGGCGAAAAAAGACATAGATGGCGCCCTTGTCGGAGGCGCCTCACTCGACCCCGACCAGTTCGCTGCCATCGTCAGGTACCGATTGTGAGTCACACGCTGATCCTCCTGCGACATGGCCAATCGGACTGGAACCTCAAGAACCTCTTCACCGGCTGGATAGACGTCGGGCTCACCGAGCAAGGTGTGGTCGAGGCACGCACCGCAGGTCGGATGATGGTCGAGGAGGGGCTGAGGCCGGATGTCGTGCACACCTCCGTCCTGGCTCGGGCAATCGACACCGCCGACCTGGCTATCGAGGAAGCCGGCTGGGGTGAGCTGCCCACCCGGCGCAGCTGGCGGCTCAACGAGAGGCATTACGGGGCCCTGCAGGGCCTGGACAAGAAGGAGACCGTGGAAAAGTACGGCGCCGACCAGGTGCTGGCGTGGCGCCGGTCATACGACACTCCACCCCCACCACTCGAGTTGGACGACCCGAGACATCCTTCTCACGACGAGCGCTACGCCGACGTCGACCCCGACGAGCTTCCGGCAACCGAGTGTCTCGCCGATGTCGTGGGACGGCTCCTGCCCTACTGGTACGACCACATCGTCCCCGATCTGAGGGCCGGCAAGACCCCTCTCATCGCGGCCCACGGCAACTCTTTGCGGGCGTTGGTCAAACACTTGGACGAGGTCAGCGACGAGGACATCGTCGAGCTCAACATCCCGACGGGGATCCCCCTCGTCTACGAGCTGGATGAAGACCTCCGCCCGATCTCGAGCCGTTACCTGGGTGACCCCGAGGCCGCGCAGGCCGCGGCGGATGCGGTGGGCAGACAGGCCGGGTAGGCCAACGTGGTGGCGGCTGGTAGCATGGGGCTCCCGCCCGGCGGCAGGACTTGGTTCCCTCTCCAATCATCAACTCATGAACGTTCTCACCGCGATCGGTATCGTCATCCACATCCTCCTCTCCTTGGCACTGGTGGCGCTCGTGCTGCTCCACTCGGGGCGGGGCGGCGGTCTGTCCGACGTGTTTGGCGGCGGAATGTCGACATCGAACCTGACCGGCTCCACGGTGGTTGAGCGCAACCTCGACCGTCTCACGGTCATCGTCGGGGTCACGTTCGGCATCAGCACCTTCGTGCTGACCTTCATCTTGAGCTAGACCGGCCGATACAATCGCCGGTCGAATCCACTCTGTCGGAGTGGCGGAAATGGAAGACGCGCCAGGCTAAGGACCTGGTGGGGTTTATCGCCCCGTGGAGGTTCGAGTCCTCTCTCCGACACCGTGCCCACCCGATATGCCCTGCGCTAGACGGTGATCACGACATTGCCGATCTTCTGACCTGTTTCGACGTAGCGGTAGGCGTCCACTATCTGCTCCAGTGGATAACGCCTGTCGATGACCGGCTTGAACTCGCCCGATTCGATGAGCCCCTTGAGGTACTTCACCCCCTCCGGGTCACTGTGCGGGACAACGAACATGACCCTCCTGCCGCGGAACAACGGGGTGATGAGGGCGAGGAGTGGGCCGTGCCACAGAAAGCCAACGTCCGATGACGTGTAGATGCCGCCCGGCTTCAGCAGTCGTCGGCATCGGCGGAACGAGCTCTTGCCGACGGCATCGATAACCAGGTCGTATCTCCGGTCGTCCGTGGTGAAATCATCGGTCATATAGTCGATGACTCGGTCGGCGCCCAGGCTCGCGACGAGGGCGACATGCTTCGTGCCACAGACTGCGGTGACATTGAGACCCATGCTCTTTGCGATCTGGGTCGCGGCGGAGCCGATCGCTCCGGTGGCACCGTTGATCAGGACGTCTTGGCCATGCTGGACCCCCGCTCTGCGAAGAAAGCTGAGCGCGTAGTGGGAGCCTTCGGTGCTGGGAGCAGCCTGCTCGAAGGAGCGGTCCGTCGGTATGGTCGCGATCAGACGGTTCTCACGGACCGTCATGTATTCGGCGTGAGCACCAAATGTGCCTTCGCAGTAGCCGCACACCCGATCGCCCAAACCGAACAGCGTGACGTTGCTGCCGATCGCTTCGACCTCTCCGGCGAATTCAGTCCCGAGTATGGCGACCTTTGGTCGTGGCAGCCCGCTGAAGAACCTGATGAGGAACGGTTTGCCTCCCCGGTAGCCGCAGTCGGTGCGATTGACCGTCGTCGCGTGAACCCGTACCAGCAGTTCGTCGTCTCCGGCCGTAGGCTTGTCCGCTTCCTCGATCCCCACCACTTCCGGAGGGCCGTACTCGTCGCGAACCGCCGCCCTCATGCAGGTGGAGTGTAGGGAGCCATTGCTTCCAGCCGGCGGCGCTCATGATTGCATTCGCCGATCGGCAACCTCCTTTGAACTGGTCGGGAGCCTGTGGCGTGTGTCGAGGTCCATCAATACTGTCCGTTGTCCGACAGTTCATTTATCGCGGGGTCTGGTTCGGCTATAGAAATCCGAGTGCGGCAAGGGGCCAAGTCGCCGTGGAGACGCGCGATGACGCTTTCGCGTGCCGATGCGAGTCGCGCATCATCGACAGATGCCCGCTTCGCCGGGGAAAGACGGAGGAGCTATGAGAGGAAAAGCAGGGTTTGCCGGCGTCGTTGTGACGGTGGTGATGATGATCGCTGGCGTTGCGTTCGCCGCCGGACATCTTCAACCTTCGACCACGGACACCTAAAACGTGTACTTGTTTGCCGATGGGTCGGACACAGGCGGCGACTCGTTCTTGACCCGGACACCTGGGATGGTGCTGGCGACTGTGGAGGCTGCGAATCTCACACCAGGGGACGCCTATACGGTTTGGTGGATCGTGTTCAACAACCCGGGTGCTTGTGCGGTGAGGACGATTTTTTTCACCGATACGGGTCTGAATGTTCCACAAGTGGTGGCGGCCGGAATCGGCGTTGGCAACGCGACCGGGAACATAGCGAAGGCCGATGGCACGGCCGAGTTCGGCGCCCGGCTGAAGCAGAACGACACAGCGGAGCGCACCAGATCCTCTTCCCTGCGGGCATGGTAGGTGACGTCTTGCTCACCGCCAGCGGGAACGACGCGGGGTCCACCTCGTCATCCACAACCACGGGCAGGCGCGAGGTGGCCCTCAACAGCTGAGTCAACTCGCGCACGTGGAAACCGGGTGCACACCGTTGTGCTCAGACATCCAGTTCACAGTGCACAAGCCTTAACGCTCGTTTCACCTGAGGAAGGACGGGAGATCACTCTCCCGTCCTTCTTCCTTTCCGTAGGCGGCTTCTCGAACCATCTAGGTCACAGCGTTCTCCGGCTTGAGTAGGTTTCGATCGACCTACGACAGAAGGAGTCACATGCGTACCCGCACATCGATCATTGGCGTGATTGCAATGATCGCCGCCCTCTTCCCGGCGACCCTCGTCGGTGCCTCGCCGAACTCGAGCGACGCCCTTCCCGCAGCCGGGGTCACCGCCATTTGCGCACCACTGTTTGGTCCGACGTTCGGAGTGCCCAACTCCGAGCCCCTGGGGGCGTGTCAATGGGACATGGCTCTGATGAACGCCGGGGAAGGGATGAGCTTTGACCACGCTACGGGTGCAGGTGTCACCGTTGGTGTCATCGACAGTGGCGTCGATTTCAACCACCCAGACATATCCCCCAACCTCGACGTGAGTCTCTCATGCTCGTTCATATTCGACACGACTCCGACGGCCGATCCAGCCGAGATCGCCAACGGTGATTGCACCAACAAAGGGGCGGTACAGGACCTCAACGGTCACGGCAGCCATGTCGCCTCCACCATCGGGGCGCCGGTGAACGGGATCGGAATCGCCGGCGTTGCCCCCGAAGCGACCCTCGTGGGCCTCAAGGCCTGTACCCGTGCCGGATTCTGCTTCGTCGATTCGGTGGCCGCTGCTCTGCGTTATGCGGGGGATCAACACCTCGATGTCGTCAACCTGAGTCTGTTCGCCGACCCATATCTCTACTACTGCAAGAGTGAGTCGGAGCAGCGTGAAATGCTGGCCGAGTTGGAGAGCAGCGCTCGATACGCCCGTCAGCGTGGGGTGGTCATCGTGGCGTCCGCCGGTAACCAGTTGTCCGACTTGCGCCATCCCGGCATAGATCCCGTGAGCCCCGACTGGCCGCCCGACGCGGCCGAGGTGCGCGACGTCGAGAACAACTGTCGTGTCGCCCCAGCCGAGCTCACTGGTGTGATGACCGTCTCCGCAACCGGGCCGGTTGGCATCCCCGGGTATGACCTGTGGATAGCCGACTACTCGTCGGTGGGCGGAGTCGAAGTGGCCGCGCCTGGCGGCGACTACTTCCGGGCAACCGGGACCGCTCAGGATGCCGTGCTGGCGGCCGTGCCCATAGGAAGCGACATCTGGAACTCATTCGATCCGCTGAATGCGAACTTCCCAGGAATCACCGTCATCGACGGCGGAGCCGGATACGTCTATCTGAACGGCACATCGATGTCGTCTCCGCACGCGGCGGGCGTGGCTGCCCTGGTGCGTGAGAATCATCCCAACTGGAGCCCGTCTGCGGTCATCGCGACAGTGGAGCGCAGCGCGCAGCAGACCTCATGCCCACCGGACTGGGCACCTCTCAACCCAACCGACGAGCGTGACAAGTGCTATGGCAGGAATGGCTACACGTCTTTCTTCGGTCATGGGATCGTTGACGCCGAGGCCGCCGCAGGCACATAACACAACAGCGACCGACGAGACAGGAAGCCCCGGCGCTTGGCCGGGGCTTCCTCTTGTGATGTCGTCAGCGACCTGCCTCACGACCTGATTCGCCGTGTCGAGGGAAGTCGACCTCGATCGTGTCGTCCGGTGTCCTCGGCTTGATCTCGTGTTGGCCCCGTTCATACTCAGGTCCCAGGGTGTCGGTCCATATGATCGTGGTGAACAGCCATAGGGCGCAGCCGATGACGATGAGGGGGAATATGCGGGCCACCCACGGGTAGGCGGTCTCGGTGTAGCCAAGCCAACCGCCGACCAATGCGCCGATGGGGAGGGTCGCCCAACCGATGGCGCGGGAGGCGGTGATGACCCTGCCCAGCATCGCCTCACCGGCATAGACCTGTCGTATCGTGGCCAGCGGGATGTTGATGACCGATATTCCGAACATGAACACGGCCAGGAGCGCCATTGCGACCCAGCCGTAGGTCGTGAACATCACGATAAGCAGGCTCACCCCGGCAAGGGCCATGCCGGACACCATGGCCTGGCCCAACCCCAGGGCACGGGTGACTCGAGGGGCGAACAAGGCGCCGATCAACCCTCCCAGGCCCATGAAGAAGAAGAGGATCCCGATCTGGGCCTCGGTCTGCGTTTGGAAGACAACGGTGGCCAGCACCACGAATGTGGCCTCCAGGAAGCCAATCACGAAGTTGGGGATCGCCGCCGCGATGGTCGAGATACGGAGTCTCGGCTCATCCCATATGTGACGGATCCCGGCGGCGAATTCGGCGAGGAAGGCAGCCTTTTGGTCGTTGACATCTCGATGATGTGCCACCCGGCCAACGTATTTCAGTGACCATGCCGAGATGACGAAGGTGACCCCGTTCAAGAAGAGCCCGACCGCAGGGCCGGCAAAGACTAAGGCCATTATCCCGGCCACGAGCGGGCCAATGGCGAAGTTCGCCTGAACGGATGCCGTGACGAAAGAGTTTGCATCCGAGAGGCGATTCTTGGGGACGAGGGCGGGGATCATCGAGTAGAGGGCACCGTCGAAGAGTGTTGTCAGCGAGCCGACGATGAACGCCATGGCGAACACGGTCCCCACCCCGTAGCTTCCCACCTGCGCGGCCAGATAGAAGAAGGCACAGGCCCGAAGCAGGTCGGTGGCGATCATGACCGGGCGGAGATGAAGCCTGTCGAGCATCACGCCGCCGACCAGACCGACGAGGAGGGTCGGAGCCGTCTCCAATGCGTACGTGATCGCAAAGTCGAGGGTGTTCTCCGCGCCGGCGGCCTGCTGGATGTGCAGGACGAGCAGGGGGACGGTCAGGATGGCGATGTAGGTCCCGAACTGGCTGATCGTCTGACCTACCCAGAGGGCCAGGTATCTGGGACCCAAGGACCTCATCGAGGCTAAGAAATGCACCGCTCGGCACGATAACTTCGGCTGGCGTCGTGTCCAGCGGTTGTTAGATTCTCTCGTTCATGCCCAACGCTGGAGAAGTCCCACAGATCGCTGCCAAATTGCTGGAAATGTCGCGGGAGTACCTGCGTCAGCAGACCATCGAGCCGGCGAAGCGTCTCGGCAAGCATGCCGGCATGGGTATCGGCGGGGCATTCGCGATGGCCATCGGAGCCATATGTCTGGCTTGGGCCCTGTATTACGGCCTCCAGCTGCTGTTGCCGGAAGGGGAGTGGTGGATCGTCCTGTCGAGGGGTCTGACCGCCGTCGGAGCCGCCGGAGCGGCCGGGTTGATCGTCTGGAGGATGCAGAGTGGTGATTAGCAGGGACGACATCGAGGCCAAGGCGCACGAGCTTGCCGATGCCGTCGAGTCGACCAAGAAGTCCGTCCGCAGCACCGCCATCCTCGGAGTCGTGGTCGTCGCCGCAGTGGTGGCGGCCGCATTCATCATCGGACGACGCCGCGGTTCCCGAAACAAGACCGTGGTGGAGGTCTACCGGGTGTAGCGCCCGTCTTGAACCGTTCTGTGAAGGTCCTTCCCGACAGGGTCGTCGACGGTGTCGTGACTAATCCGCACAGAACGGTTGGGTCCGGGTTGGCCTACCTCCGCTTGATGATCTCGAGCCTGGCGGCACCCGACTTCTTGTGATGGATGACCAGGGCCGACCCCTCGGGGATCACCTGTCGGTGGATGAGCTCGCGGCGTGGGCGGGTTCGTTGCAGATATGCGACGGCCGCGAGGACGAGTCCAAGAGAAAGCTCGCGGCGGTCGCCCTCGCGCAACCCGGTCAGGGTCCGTCGCAACCCGGCTTCACGGACATCCGTGGTACCCAAGGCTCGTTTGATCAGTTTCTTCCTGAGTCGTCCCATCGGTCTACCGTTGCTCGGCAGCACACATTAAAACATCATGCAGAACAGGAAACTCCAGCGAATAGTCATTTGGGTGGTCGTGATCGGGATGATCCTCAGTTTCGGCATCGCCGCGATCTCACTGTTCCAATGATATTCGTCGCCGGAGACCCTGCCCTTCTCATCGACGAGAAGGGGCGTCACTTCCTCCTCAAACTGGAGCACGGGAGGACATTCCAGTTTCACCGTGGCACCGTCCCCCATGACGAGATGATCGGTGCCCGAAACGGCTCGTGGGTCGTCTCCTCGGGTGGTGCGAACCTGTTACTCATTCGCCCGCGGCTCGCAGACTTCATCCTCAAGATGAAGAGAAGCGCACAGGTCGTGTACCCCAAGGACCTGGGCCCTATCCTCGTCTATGCGGACATCGGCCCCGGGATGACCGTCCTGGAGGCCGGCACCGGCTCTGGAGCGCTGACCGTCGCCCTCACCCGGGCGGTGGGACCGACCGGCCGGGTGGTTACCTTCGACATCCGTGACGATCACTCGGCCCACGCCCGCAAGACCCTGGAGCGATGGTTCGGAGAGGTTCCGGCGAATGTCGAGCTACACATCGGCGACGTGGCGGCGCACATCGAGGACGTTGAACCCGATCGAATCGTCCTCGACCTTCCCGAGCCCTGGCATGCGATCGGGGCCGCGGCAAAACATCAGCCGAACGGAGGAGTGCTGTGTGCGTACCTCCCAACAGTCCCCCAGGTGCAGACGACGGTGGAGCGGGCCCGAGATCTCAAGGTGTTCGCCGAGATCGAGGTCAAGGAGGTTCTCATCAGAAATTGGAATGTCAGCGGCCGATCGGTGCGCCCCGCCCATTCGATGATTGGGCATACTGGGTTCCTCGTGTTCATGAGGAAGACTGCCGATGAACCTGGTTCCACGAACCCAGGGAACTAAACAGGGTCATTCGTATACTGACCCGAGGCGACCAACGCCAGGAGGTAGCCGTGGATGAAGGACGTAAACAAGAGGATGCTGCCCAACTTCGCAAAGTGGTGTCTGCGCTCGAAGAGGAAGTCTCCTTCCTTCGGCGTCGTCTTCGGGAGGGCCCTGGCCGCACCGATGAGCTCGAGACAGACCTGGCCAGGGCGAAGGACCGGCTCGATCGTGCCGTCGCCCAGAACGACAAGCTCTCGTCCCTGCTCGAAGAGTCCAGGGAGCAGTTGGGCGTCCTCCGTGAGGAGGTGGAGAAGCTCACCCAGCCGCCAAACAACTTCGGCACCGTCCTCAACGTCGCAGAAGACGGCACTGTCGATGTGCTGACCGGGAACCGAAAGCTGCGCGTGACCGCCCAGCCGTCGGTCGAGGTGAAGAAGCTGTTGGTGGGGCAGGAAGTCCTGCTCAACGAGGCGTTCAACATCATCGATGTTCGGTTCTTCGAGCCAGCCGGCGACGTGCTGCGCATACGTGAGGTGATGACAGACGGTCGGGTCGTGGTGATTGCCCACGCCGACGAGGAGCGTGTCCTCAACTGCTCCGAGGCGATGATCGACGTGAGGCTGCGCCCCGGTGACTACGTCAGGGTCGACACCAAGACGGGTCTCGTGCTCGAGAAGCTGGAGCGTCCCGAGGTCGAGGAGCTCGTCCTCGAGGAAGTCCCCAACATCACCTACAGCGACGTCGGCGGGCTGGCCGAGCAGATCGAGATGATCCGAGACACGGTCGAGCTGCCCTATCTGCACCGGGACCTTTTCCGCGAATACGAGCTCGAGCCACCCAAGGGAATCCTTCTCTACGGCCCACCCGGCTGCGGGAAGACCCTCATTGCCAAGGCTGTGGCCAACAGCCTGGCCAAGAAGGTGTCCGAGCGCACCGGCAATCCCGACGTTCGCTCCTACTTCCTCAACATCAAGGGGCCGGAGCTCCTCAACAAATGGGTCGGCGAGACCGAGCGCCAGATCCGCTTGATCTTTCAGAGGGCAAAGGAGAAGTCGGACGAGGGGGTGCCTGTCATCGTGTTCTTCGACGAGATGGACTCTCTGTTCCGCACCCGAGGAACCGGGATCAGCTCCGACGTCGAGTCCACCATCGTCCCCCAGCTCCTCTCCGAGCTGGACGGGGTGGAGTCGCTCAAGAACGTGGTCGTGATCGGCGCCTCCAACCGGGAGGACCTGATCGACCCGGCCATCCTCAGACCCGGTCGTCTCGATGTGAAGATCAAGATCAATCGTCCAGGCCCGGAAGCGGCAAGGGAGATATTCCGAATCTACCTCACCGACGAGACACCTCTCGCCCCCGAGATCGCATCCGAGGGCGACAAGGCCGAGACCATCCTCGCATTGATCGAGGTCACGGTCGCCAGCATGTACTCGGAGGACAAAGAGAACGAGTTCTTGGAGGTCACCTACGCCAACGGGGACAGAGAGACGTTGTACTTCAAAGACTTCGCCAGCGGCGCCATGATCGAGAACATCGTCCGGAGGGCCAAGAAGGACGCGATCAAGCGCCAGATCGCCGGGAACCCCGGCGGTGTACGCCAAGACGACCTGATAACGGCGATCAAACAGGAGTTCCGCGAGCAAGAAGATCTGCCCAACACCACCAACCCCGACGACTGGGCAAAGATCTCGGGCAAGAAGGGCGAGCGGATCGTTTATGTGCGGACCCTGGTGGGGGGAGACGAGGAGAGTCGTCTCATCGAAAAGGTCGCCGGCGGCCAGTACCTCTAATGGCGCTGCACAAGGTGCTCGGAACCGAGACCGAGTACGGCATAGTCGTCCGTGGCGACCCCGCCTTCAATCCCGCCGTTGCCTCCAGCCTCGTGGTCAACAGCTACCCCGGCGAGCGTGTCAAGGTGCAATGGTCCTACGAGGAAGAGTCGCCCGGCCGTGATGCCCGGGGATTTGGCCATGACACATACGGCCTCATCGACCCCGAGGGCGCGGTGGTCAACTCGGTTCTCTCCAACGGCGCCCGGCTCTATGTCGACCATGCCCACCCCGAGTACTCCGGCCCGGAGACCTATGACCCACGTGAGGCCGCCCTCTACGACAAGGCTGGTGAGGTGGTCATGCACAGGGCGTCCGTGGCCGCCAGCGGGGCGGCTGGTCGTCAGGTGTCGCTCTACAAGAACAACTCCGATGGGAAGGGAAACTCTTACGGGGCGCACGAGAACTACCTGCTGAGCCGGGAGACCCCGTTCGGGGAGGTCATCCGATATGCCATGACCTTCATGGTCACGAGGCAGATCTTCACCGGTGCCGGCAAGGTGGGCAGGGAGAACGACCGCCCCGACATCGACTTCCAGGTCACCCAACGCGCCGATTTCTTCGAAGAAGAGGTGGGTCTGGAGACGACCCTGAAGAGGCCCATCATCAACACGAGGGACGAGCCCCACGGCGACCCCGCCCTATACCGGCGTCTCCACGTCATCATCGGGGACGCCAACCTCTCCGAGTACCAGAACTTCCTCAAGCTCGGATCCACCGCGTTGATGCTTGCTGCCCTCGAGGATGGAGCTATCCCCGATTCATTGGACCTGGCCGATCCCGTCGAGGCCTGCTGGCAGGTCAGTCACGACCTCAACCTTGGTCGGCCTCTGGAGCTCGACGGGGGGGGAACGGCAACGGCGCTCGAGATCCAGGGAAGGTACCTGGAATGGTTGAGCAAATACGTGGAGAAAGAGCTCGACGATCCGGTTTGGGACCAGTTGATCGCGGAGTGGGAGCGGACCCTCTCTCTTCTCGGTTCGGACCCTGATCGCCTCGCCGACACTCTCGATTGGGTCGCCAAGAGACGACTCCTGGAAGGCTATGTCGCTCGGGACGGTCTCAAGTGGAACAACAGCAAGCTCCGGGCCCTCGACCTCCAGTACCACGATGTCGATCCGGAGAAGAGCCTCTACAGACGTCTCGCATCGAGGGGGTCGATGCGCCGACTGTTCACCGATGAGGAGATCGCCGCTGCCGTCTCGTCGCCCCCCATGCGTACCCGCGCATACTTCCGGGGCCGCTGCGTCAGCGACTTCCCGGGCTCGCTGGTGGCCGCCAACTGGGACTCCCTCGTGTTCGACATCGGGGAATCGCATCTCAAACGGATTCCTATGATGGAGCCGCTGCGTGGAGGCGCTGAGCTAGTCGGCGATCTCCTCGACAGTGCTGAAGACGCCGCGGACCTGCTGCGACGTCTGGAAGGATGAGTTCAGATGTCAGACCGAGAACGTGGGCGGGCCGAGAGCAACCGACACGAAGACGCCGAGGAGCAGAGCCCAGAGACGGTCGAGATCGATACCGATCTCGATGCTCTCGACGATCTCCTCGACGAGATCGATGAGGTGCTCGAGGAGAATGCCGAGGAATTCGTCAAGAACTACGTGCAGAAGGGTGGCCAGTGATCGAGAAGCCACTCGGGCCACTCCCGATGGACGCACCGGTCCCAGGCTCCAGCTTCACTGATCTTCTCTACTCGTTGGGCTTCGCCAGCGCCGTCACGATCCCGGCAGGCATGAGCATGCCTCCGGTGCCAGAAGGCACGACCGTCCTCGCCCTCCGTTATCAGGGCGGTGTCGTCATCGCCGGAGATCGAAGAGCAACGGAAGGCCACCTGGTCGCACACCGGCGGATACGCAAGGTGTTCCCGGCGGACCAATTCTCCGCGGTTGCCATCGCAGGCACCGCTGGGCTCGCAATGGACATGGTGAAGCTGTTCCAGGTCGAGCTCGAGCATTACGAGAAGATCGAGGGCATACGGCTCTCGCTCGAAGGCAAGGCCTCCTTCCTCGCACGGTTGGTGCGTGGCCAGCTGCCGATGGCCATGCAAGGGCTGATAGTCGTGCCTTTGTTCGCCGGATACGACGACAAGGAGGACAAGGGGAAGGTCTACACCTTCGACGTGGTCGGCGGCCGCTATGAGGAGACCGAGTTCGGCAGCACCGGATCCGGCGCGAGCCTGGCCAAAGCCTTCCTGCGCACCAGTTACGAGGAGGGCATGTCACCCGAGGGGGCCATGGCCATCGGCATCCAAGCCCTGGTGTCTGCATCCAGCGAAGACACCGCCACCGGTGGCCCCGACCTGAAGCGGGGTATCCTCCCGACTCTCATCCGGATCGACTCGGCTGGTCTGGTCGAGGTGCCGGACGAGACGATTCTCCCGCTGGCTGAACAGGCTCTGGAAAGTGTGCGATGACGATTCCTTTCTATGTGGCGCCAGAGCAGCTCGTCCGCGACAAGGCCGAGTTCGCTCGCAAGGGGATAGCCCGTGGCCGATCGATCGTGGCGGTCGACTACGCCGACGGAATCCTCCTCTTGGCCGAGAACCCTTCCACTGCCCTGCACAAGGTCTCCGAGATGTACGACCGGATCGCGTTCGCCGGTGTCGGCCGGTACAACGAGTACGAGACGCTGCGCAAGGCCGGGATCCGCCAGGCCGACCTCATGGGTTACCTCTACTCACGAGAGGACGTGACCGCCATGGGACTGGCCACCGCCTTCTCGCAGACACTGGGAATGATCTTCATCCGCGATCCCAAGCCATATGAGGTCGAGATCCTCATTGCCGAGATCTCCGAGGACCCGTCGGAGCGCAGGCTCTTCCGCATCAGCTATGACGGCACCTTGTATGACGAGCGGCGTTATGTGGCGATCGGAGGCAAGGCCGAGCAGCTCACCGAGGCCCTGGGGCAGGCCTGGCACGAGGGGATGAGCCTCGAGGAGGCCTTCGAGGCATGTGCCGGGGCCTTTCGCAGCGCCGAGGGCAGGGAGCCGGAAGGTTGGGAGCTCGCCGTCCTGGACAGCTCGAACGGTCGGCGGGCCTTTCGTCGCCTGAACGAGAAGGACCTGACCGCCGGATAGCTCGATCCTCAGCCGATTCCGGCAGTTTATGGCTTGGTGTGTCCGAGGTTCATTGAATCGCGGTTTAGCCTGGCCACGTGGACCGCAGGATCTTCGGGCTCGAGAACGAATATGGGGTGACGTGCACATTGCGTGGCCAGCGTCGGCTGAGCCCTGACGAGGTCGCCCGTTACCTGTTCAGACGGGTGGTGTCATGGGGGCGCTCGTCGAACGTATTCCTCGAGAACGGGGCCCGGCTCTACCTGGATGTCGGCTCTCATCCCGAGTACGCCACGCCAGAGTGCGACAGCATCGAGGATGTGGTGGCCCACGACAAGGCCGGCGAGCGGATACTCGAAGGCCTCGTCTCCGGGGCCGAAGAGCGTCTCGAGGAAGAGGGGATCCGGGGCCAGATTTACGTGTTCAAGAACAACACCGACAGCGCGGGCAACTCTTATGGCTGCCACGAGAACTACCTAGTCAGCAGACACAAGGACTTTCACCGCACCGTCGACGTGCTCATCCCGTTCCTGGTGACACGTCAGATCTTCGTTGGCGCAGGCAAGCTGACCCAAACACCCCGTGGCACCGGTTACTCCGTCGCCCAGCGGGCCGACCACATCTGGGAGGGGGTCTCCTCGGCCACGACGAGGTCTCGCCCCATCATCAACACCCGGGACGAGCCTCACGCCGACGCAGAGCGCTATCGACGTCTTCACGTCATCGCCGGAGACTCCAACATGAGCGAATACGCCACCTTCGTGAAGGTGGGGACCATGGTGGCGCTCCTGCAAATGATCGAGCGGGACGTCGTGTTCCGGGATCTCACCCTGGAGAACCCGATCCGCGCGATCCGTGAGGTCTCACACGACTCGACCTGCACCCGGAAGCTTCGCCTGGCCAACGGACGCGAGTTGAGTGCGCTCGACATCCAGTGGGAGTACCTGGACCGGGCAATGAGGTTTGCGCGTCATCCCGGTTTCCCGGCTGAAGTCCAGGCGGCCGTCGACCGCTGGGAGCACCTCCTGACCGGGCTGGAGAAAGACCCGATGACCCTCGATCGTGAGGTCGATTGGGTCATGAAATACAAGCTGTTGGAGCGGTATTCCACCAAGCGAGGGATATCTCTCTCCGATCCGAGGATGTCGATGATGGATCTCGCCTATCACGACGTCGACCGCACCCGCGGGCTGTACTACATGATGGAGAACGCAGGACTGACCGATCGCATCGTCAGCGACGAGAAGGTCGCCGATGCCGTCGTCCGCGCACCCCAGACCACCCGCGCCCGCCTCCGTGGTGCTTTCATCAAGGCCGCCAAGGCCAAGAAGCGCGACTTCACCGTCGACTGGGTTCATCTCAAGCTGAACGATCAGGCGCAACGCACCGTGATGTGCAAGGACCCTTTCAAATCTGAGGATGAGCGGGTAGACAAGTTGATAGCCAGCCTGTGAGGCCGGTGTAGGTAACGAGGTCATGCAGAACGTCGTAGAGAGGGTGCTCAACCTTCTCATCTATCTCCTGGAGTCAACCCATCCGGTCACCGCCGACGACGTCCGCAACACGGTTCATGGCTATGCGGATCAGACCGATGACGCCTTCCACCGCATGTTCGAAAGGGACAAGGAGGTACTTCGTCGTCTAGGGGTCCCCCTGAGGAGGGAAGCACTGGACGCTTGGGAGATCGATTACGGGTACACGGTAGATCCGGATGAGTACGCGATACCCGACCCCAAGCTCGACCAGGAGGAGAGGGTCGCCCTGTCGGTGGCGTCCCGGATGGTCAGGCTTGGGGGTGCCGAGGCCGGTGTCGGGGCGATCATCAAACTCGGGGGGCTCGAGCGGGGCGCCGGGTTGGAGCCGCTCGGAGCCGACCTGGGCGAGGGGGCGGAGACCTTGGCAGCGCTGTTTGGGGCCATCACGGAGCGACGCTTGGTGAAGCTCACCTATCGGGATCATGTGCGCCCGGTCGAGCCATACGGGATCGCTCATCGCCGAGGACACTGGTATCTGGTGGGAAAGGCCCCCGAGGGGGAGCGCATGTACCGCGTCGACAGGATCACGGATCTGAGGGTCGGCGATGAGCCAGGAGTGTTCAAGAAGCCGCGCGGCTTCGATATCAGGGCGGCCTTCCGGTCCCAGCCCTGGGAGACGGGCTCGGACCCCGAGATCACCGCCACGGTCCGCTTCGACCCCGAGGTGGCCTGGTGGGCCGCTCGAGCGCTCGGGCTCGCCGAGCCAGATTCTGAGCTCGTCGCCGACGTCCAGGTCACCAACCGTGAGGCCTTCGTGGGTTGGGTCCTCAGCTTTGGGGCCTCGGCCGAGGTGACCGCGCCCGACGAGATCAGAGCCGTGGTGAGACAGCGCGTCGGGGACGCCTTGGGTCAGATCGCATGACCAGCGCAAGGACGGTCTCACGGCTCTCGCGGATCCTCGCCCTCATCCCATATGTCCTCGATCGGGAGAGCGCCGACGTCGGTGAGATCATCGAGCGTTTCGGGTACACCGAGGCGGAGCTCACCCGCGATCTCAACACGATCTTCGTCTGTGGCCTGCCCGGATACGGCCCCGGGGATCTGATGGAAGCCTACGTCGATGAGGATGAGGTGATCATCGACGCCGCCGACTTCTTCGCCAAGGCCCCACGGCTGACCCACAGCGAAGCGCTTGGTCTGCTCGCTGCCGGAATGACGGTCATCGGCTCGGGTGAGGCGAGTCCGGCCCTGGAATCTGCGGTGCGCAAGCTCACCCATGCCCTGATCCCGGATGCCGACACATCATTGGCCGTCGATCTGGTGGACGAGTCGAAGTACCTGGGAGCACTGAGAGAGGCGGCAGCAGAACAGAGGGTGGTCAAGATCGTCTACCGGTCGGTAGGCAAGGAGGCAACCACGGAACGTGAGATCGAACCGTGGTCGGTGTTCGCAACATTGGGTCGTTGGTATGTGCTCGGACACTGCCGACTCGTCGACGATCAACGGACCTTCCGGGTCGATCGGATTAAAGAGCTTCAGACGAGGGATGAGATCTTCGAGCGCCCTGACGATGTCCCCGAGCCCGGAGTCGGCTACGTCCCCTCCGAGAACGACGTCGTCTGTGTCATCGACCTGGCCCCGGAAGCGAGATGGGTGCTCGAGTATTACCCGGTCGAGGTGGTGAGAGAATCACCGAAGTGGTCTCGTATTCGGTTCTATTCGCCCGACGCCGAGGTCCCGGCCCGCCTCCTCCTCAGACTGGGTCGGGTAGCCAAGCTCATAAAAGGCGAAGTCGTGGCCGACCGGATGCGTGAAATCGGCAACAAACTCCTCTCGATGTACCAATAGGGGTCGAGCGACCTACAGGTGGGGTCTTCAGTTCTCCTCGGTACCTGCCGATCTGGTTCGTACCGAATGCGGAGTACGGAGACCAAGAGATGACCACCATCAAGACAACATGCTCTCGGTGCGGCGATATTCATCTGACCCCGGCAGACGTGGCACTGGAGCTACGCCCGGGCGGTAGGGAAGGTGACTATTGCTTCACATGCCCGAGCTGCACTTTCGAGCAGAGACGACCCGCCAATTCACGAGTCGTCAGCGTGTTGCTCGCGACCGGCGTTCATTTCGAGGTCGTGAACCCCGACCCGATCACCGAAGAGGAGATCGAAGCTTTCATGGTCGCCCTCGAGACGGAGCCGGATCCGCTCCGATTACTGGCCGGCTAGACAAAGCGCGCGGGTCGAGCGCCAGGGATAGGTGCTCTGCGGAGAAGGTGGCGATCGGGCGGTCGCCACCTTCTCGTTATTCCAGGCCGAGGCTCTTAGCATCCGCTCATGCTGCAGACCGGCGAGATCGTCATCATCCTGGTGCTGGCCCTCATCGTGCTCGGACCACAGCGCTTGCCGGAGCTGGCGCGCAAGATGGGGCGATGGACCAGTGAGCTGCGCGCGGCAGCGCGTGAGATCACCCGAGGGTTGGAGGCCGAGGTCGCCGAGGTCAAGGAAGTCGGCCAGGAGCTGAAGGGGCCACTCAAAGAGGTCAAGAAGCCGTTCACCGAGATTCGCGACGAGCTGACCGGGCTGGGATCCACACGATATGAGTGGAAAGGGCCCAAACCCGTGTCGGGCCCCACCCCTGCGGAGGCCATGGCCGACTTGGAGCGCATCGAGGGTGCGCCATCCGTCGATGCTCCTCTCCCGGAGGAGGAAACAGACGAGCCCGACGAGTGACTGACCGCCCACAGTCGATTCTCTCCCACCTCGACGAGCTGAGGTGGCGTCTGGTGAAGATCGCCATCGCGGTCGTGGCCGGTGGTCTGGTCGCCTTTCTGTTCACCACTCAGCTGCGCGAGTTGCTGGAGGCTCCGTTCTTCGACGCTGCCCCCGACAACAACTTCGTCGGGCTGAAGGTGGGGGAGGAGTGGGGAGTCCTCATGCGGATAGGGATGTTCGGTGGTGTCATCATCGCCAGCCCGGTGATCCTGTATCAGATCTGGGCATTCATAAACCCCGCCTTGACCAATCGGGAGCGGAAATGGGCGATACCGGTGGCGGCTGCGCTGGCGGTGCTCTTCGTGGGCGGCGTCACATTCGGGTATCTCGTGCTGCCGAGAGGGCTCTCATTCCTCCTCGGCATCTTCCCCGAAGTCGAGAATGACCTCCTGATCGGTGAGTACTACTCATTCATCCTTCGCTTCCTGCTCGCCTTCGGGGCGGCCTTCCTGTACCCAGTGTTCTTGTTCGCCGCCGCGGCAGCCGGGCTCGTCTCCTCGGATCAGCTGGGCAAGGGGCGACGCTGGGCAGTGTTGCTGGTGGTACTCGGTGCGGCCCTCATCACACCGACGGGTGACGCCTTCAACTTGCTCATCCTCTCCGTGCCGCTCTACTTGATGTATGAGATCGTCTACTGGCTGGTGCGGTTGGTGTTGAGAAAGTGAACCTCGAGGACTTCTGGGCAAGATACGAATTCGAGCCCGATGACTTCCAGATCGAGGCGACCCATGCCATCGCCGACGGAATGTCCGTGGTCGTGACCGCGCCCACCGGGGCAGGCAAGACGATGGTGGCCGAAGCCGCCACCTACGTGGCCCGCTCCGAAGGGCGCCGGGTGTTCTACACAACGCCGATCAAGGCGCTGTCCAACCAGAAGTTCGCCGACCTCACTGCCGCCTACGGTGAGGGCGAGGTTGGCCTGTTGACCGGGGACAACGTGGTCCATCCAGACGCACCTGTGATCGTGGCCACCCTCGAGGTGCTGAGGAACATGATCTACGCGGACCCGGGGCGTCTCGGAGACGTGGCGACGGTGATTCTCGACGAGGCGCACTACCTCCAGGATCCGTCACGTGGTGCGGCCTGGGAGGAAGTCATCATTCATTGCCCCTCCCATGTTCGATTCGTCTGCCTCTCGGCCACGATATCGAACAATCATCAGTTCTCGGATTGGATCAATGAGAGGCGGGGCCCGACCCGGCTGATCGCCAGCGACGAGAGACCGGTGCCGCTCGAATCGATGTACATGGTCAAGGAGAGGTCGGGTAGCCGTTCATTGCACTTCCTCCCGATGTTCACATCGCGGGAGGGTAGACAGCGGCCCAACCCGCGCCTCGAGCACATGCTCGGCCTCGAGCGCGGCCGTCGAAACAGGTTCAAGACCCCGAATCGCTTCGAGGTCATCGAGGAGTTGGCCCGCTTCAACATGCTCCCGGCGATCTACTTCATCTTCTCCCGGGCGGGCTGTGACGCTGCCGCGATGAGGCTGGCCGAGTCGGGGGTGAGACTCACCAACGCCGACGATCGGGCCGTCATCCGGGAAATCGCCGATGAGCGGACCGCCCACCTCAGCGATGACGACCTGGCCGTGCTCGGCTATGACCGCTGGTTGACTGCCCTGGAGTCGGGGATCGCCGCCCACCACGCGGGTCTCGTGCCGGCTTTCAAGGCGGCGGTCGAGGAGCTCTTCAAGAGAAGTCTCGTAAAGGTCGTCTTCGCCACCGAGACTCTGGCATTGGGGATCAATATGCCGGCGAGATCGGTCGTCATCGAGAACCTGTCCAAATTCAACGGTGAGTCACACGAGTTGCTGCAGCCGGGTGACTACACCCAGCTGACCGGGCGCGCCGGTCGGCGTGGGATCGATGTCGAGGGATTCGGAGTCGTCCTTCATTCGCCATTCGTCAAGTTCCGCCAGGTGACGGAGATCGCCTCGGTGGGTGCCCACGAGCTCGAGTCGAGCTTCCGCCCCACCTACAACATGACTGCCAACCTCGTGGCGAACTACAGCGAGGAGCGCGCCCGGGAGCTGCTGAGCGCGTCGTTTGCCGCTTTTCAGAGAGAAGATGCCAAGAGCGAGACAGCTGAGCGAATCGAGGCCCTGGAGCGCCAGCTGGCAAAAGAGGAGGCACAGGCCAGGTGCGAGCTCGGTGATGTCGAGGAGTATTTGACCATGGTCGAGTCCGCTCCGCCTTCGCATCGACGCGACGGAATCGCCTCTCTCCTAGGCCCGGGTGTCGTGGTCGATGTCGACGGGGGAGCCCGCGACGGCCGCTATGTGGTTCTGAGGCGACTGTCATCCAAGAACGGAGGAGCGAGGTACCTGGTGTTATCGACCTCCGGCCGGGTCTCGACAATGGGTTACCGGCAGATCCCGGACTCCAGCCAGAAGGTGGCGAGCATCGACCTCCCCAAGCCATTTCGCCCCAGAGACCGACGATTCATCCAGGACACGGTGCGTCTGCTGCGCAGGGTCCCACCACGGAAATCGGATCGCACCCCTCACAGTCACATGGTGGTGGCACACCCGGTGGCAGAGTGCCCGGACGCGGCGCACCATGTCTCGTCGCTGCGCAGGGCTCGTCGTCTCCGGATCCGGCTCGACCAGCAGCGCAGCATGCACAGGTCGACAGCGTTTGGCCTGGTTGAGGAGTTTCTCGCCATTCAGGATCTTCTCACTCAACTCGACTACCTGCGCGGGTGGTCGCTCACACCCAGAGGCACCCGCCTCCGCCGGCTCTACAACGAGATGGACCTCCTCGTCACCGAGACCGTCGAGCGTGGTCTCCTCTACGGTCTGGAGATGCCCGAGCTTGCTGCGCTGGCCTCGGTGTTCGTCTACGAGCCGCGAGCAGAGCAGGCATCGGCACCCGATTGGCCCACCGAACGGCTGGCAAGGCGATGGGAAGAGATCGAAGGCCTCTGGAAGGAGCTCACCTCACTCGAGCACCAGCACCGTCTGTCCCCGATGCGCCGACCCGATCCTGGCTTCGGCCGCATCGGCTACGAATGGGCTTCAGGGGCTTCCTTCGACGAGTTGACGGCACGGTTGATGGCGCCCGGGGACTTCGTCCGCGTCAGTCGCCAACTAGCGGACCTGCTCCGTCAGTTGCGCGAGGCGGCCCGCGAGATCAGCGACGATGCCGACGCAGCCCTTCGCGCCGTCGATCGTGGGGTGGTGGCCGCCCAAGGGGTCGGATCATGAAGAAGTGGATGGCGTTGGTCAACCGTGACGCGGGTCGGGCACCGATTGACATCGACGTGGTCGTCGCAGCCCTCGCCGCGGCCGGCGTCGAGGCCGATGTCGAGACGCCGGCGAGCCGCGAGGAGACGGTCCATATGATCGACCGGGGAGCCGGCGAGGGTCGCACCCACTATGCAGTCGTCGGTGGGGACGGAACGGTGAATCTCGCCGCCAACGCCCTGCTCGCACACAGCGGGCTGGACCCGGTTCTCGGCGTCCTCCCCGCCGGGACCGGGTGCGACCTCTTGCGCACATTTGGCATCTCCCAGGATCTAGGCGAAGCCGCGCGTCACCTTGCCACCGAGGACATTTACCCGATCGACGTCGTCACCCTCGAGGGCAGTTGGGGCACGCGCTACTTCGTCAATGTTGCTCAGGTCGGAGTGGGTGCCGCTGCCGCCGAGGCCGCGCCACGTCTTCGACGGGGCCTCGGGCAGCTTCGGTACCCGCTGGCATTCCTCGCCCGTCTTCCTCGCTTCCCGGTGACGACGGTGAGAGTGGTCTCGGAGAAGCGAACGTATGAGTCGAAAGCCCTGGCGGTGATCATCGCCAACGCCCAGTTCTTCGCCGGCGGCTGGAACGTTGCTCCCAGGGCGACACTGGTGGACGGCCTAGCCGACATTCAAATCATCAACACCCGAAAAACCCGCGCTCCTGCCCTGGTACCGAAGATCATCAAGGGGACACACCTGGCCGATCGTGCGGTTCGGCGTTTTTCGGCCGCCGAGTTCGACATCACCACGGAAGTGGCGTGGCCCCTCGAGGCCGATGGCGATTACATCGGGAATACCCCGGTGTCGGGTCGGGTTGTGTCGGCGGCACTGCGTCTCAAGATCTGACGTATGTGTCTTATACTCCCGCCGCTCCGCCCGGCGGAGATTCAGGAAACATGGCCAAGAAAGACGTAAAGACGCCTCCCCAGGTAGGGCTCGACGACATCGACGACATCGATGACATTGGTGACATCGAAGATATCGAGGAAGTCGACGAGGTCGTGCTCGATGAGGACATAGTCGAAGTCCTCGACGACGCCCTCGAGGTTCCGATCGAGGACGAGTTCGAGGACACCGAAGATGAGGAAGACGACTACGACGACGATGACGATGAGCCAGACTCGGACGAACACGACGACGAGACCGCCGAGGCCCTAGAGGAGCTCGAGACACAGGAGTTGCAACTGCTCGACGACGAAGCAAACGAGGCCATGCTCGTGGACGAGGTCGAGGAGTTGAGGGCGATGCGTCGCGAGGAGCTGACCATGAACGTAGACGCCCAAAGCCAGAAGGACGACGAGTTCGTCTGTCAATCCTGCTTCCTCGTCAAGAGAACCAGCCAGCTCGCCAACAGACGCAAGATGATCTGCTTCGACTGTGTCGCCTGAGCGAGTCACAGTCGCACTCCCGACCTACAACGAGGCCGAGAACCTCTCTGATATCGCAGCCGCGGTCAGCGCCCACGGGTATCGACTGCTGGTCATCGACGATGCATCTCCGGATGGGACAGGCGCCATCGCGGACCGGATGGCGACCGAAGACCCTTCGATCGATGTCCTTCACCGAGCCGTGAAACAAGGCCTCGGCCCCGCGTATGTGGCCGGGTTCGACCGGGCCCTGGACGACGGAGCCGAGGTGGTCATCGAAATGGATGCCGACTTCTCTCATGACCCGGCCGATCTCCCTCGGCTGGTGGCTGCCATTGCGGCAGGGGCGGATGTGGCCATCGGCTCTCGGTATGTCCCCGGCGGTTCCACCCCGGACTGGCCGTTGCTCCGCCGTCTCATCTCACGAGGAGGCAACTTCTACGCCAGGAAGATGCTGGGGATCCAAATTCACGACGCCACCGCCGGGTTCCGAGCCTTTCGTGCCGATGCGTTGCGACGCCTGCCCTACGGCGACGCCGAGGCCTCCGGGTACGGGTTCCAGGTCGAGATGGCCTGGAGGGCTCATCAGGCGGGTCTCGAGATCACCGAGGTCCCGATCAGTTTTCGCGACCGGACCCGAGGCAAGTCCAAGATGGGGCCCCGCATCGTGGCCGAGGCCATGTGGCTGGTCAC
>DASWKM010000099.1:0-4339 GCA_036396635.1 Acidimicrobiia bacterium | reverse complement strand
TGGACCTGCCGTCGACACCGGGGTCGATCCCAAACACCTTCAGTTTGCCCTCGGTGATCGGGCTTACCGTGGTGATCATCTTCATGGTCGAGGTCTTGCCGGCGCCGTTGGGCCCGAGGAAGCCGAACGCCTCTCCCTCCTTGATGTCGAAGTCGATGGAATCGACCGCGGTGAAGTCACCAAATCTCTTGGTGAGACCGCGAGCCTGGACGAGTGGTTCGGTCATGGTCTGGGAACGGTAACGGCTGGTCGTGACATTTCCTCGGGAGTTTCTCCGCCGCCTGACGGGTCGAGACTCGTCGCATCGACACGCTAGTCCCAGGTTGATGTCGAACCTCAGCGACAGACCACTGGTGGCCCGTCTCATAAATACTTGGGGCGTCTCTCCGGCCCTCGACCCCCTGGCTGCGTCGAAGTGCTCGCCGCAGCTCCCAGGCTGCGAGACGGGCGCTTCTCCTTGCCAGATGACGCCGTTGGCTCGGAGACACGCGCACACTGTTTACGCGACAGACCACTAGTACGAATCGAGCTTCACCACTTGTGATGCTGTCTTTCGGCCGCCATATCGCCGCGGCTCGGCATGGTCCGCCGGATAGCCGAGAGCTATCGCATACCGGGCGACGGCACCGTCGGGCACGCCGAGGAAGGCCGCCGCATCCCTCTCCCGATGCAGTGTGATTGGGCACGAGGCAACCCCGATCGCCTTGGCGGCCAGCATCATGTTCTGAGCGGCCCTCCCGATGTCGAACATGTTGCCGCCGCGCTCCTGGACGAGGACGATGGTGGCGGCGGAGTCGCGGACGGGTTGGGTGAAGTCACCATGCCCCGCAAGCCCCTGGATGCGGTCGGGGTGGGTCACGGCGATGAACGACCAAGATTGCCGGTTCTTCGAGCTCCCTGTCCAACGACCCGCGTCGAGGATGGCTTCGAGGTCCTCGTTGCTCAGGGCCTCTGCCCGGTAATCGCGAATCGCCCTCAGCTTGATGATGAAGTCATACGTCGACATCGGGTGAGAATAGGTGTGGGATCTGAAGCCTGGCGCCGGGGACCGGTCAGGTCGGTGGGTAGAGAATCAGCTGCGTGCAGCGAAAATGCGCCAGAGCCTTCGACGTGCCCTCATCGCTGACCTCGACATCCCAGACCTGAGTGGTTCGGCCACCGTGGAGGAGGTTTGCGTCAGCGATCATGACTCCCTCGAGCATCGTTCCCAGGAAGTTGGCCTTCAGCTCGATGGTGGTGAAACCCGTCCCCCCCTCGGGGAGGTTGCCGACACATCCGTAGCCGGCAGCGGTATCGGCCAGCGTTATCACCGATCCGGCGTGGAGATACCCGTTGGGAGCACCATGGAACCTTTGGATCTCACAGCGGAGCCTTGCGCCTCTTTCACGTATCTCCACCAGCTCGATCCCCATGTGCCCGGGGAGCTTGTCTGATCCTGCCTCCCGCAGGAAGTCGGTCAACGCTCGACGATCATGCGGGAAGACCATGTTGGGGGGCGACGTTACAGCCGTGTTTGCGCACACCGGCCGATAGGTTGTTGGCTGCCCAACCCGACAGGAGCAGACGCCCATGCCCACCCCTCACATCTCAGCCTCGGATGGCGACTTTGCCCCGTCGGTGCTGTTGCCCGGCGATCCGCTGCGAGCCAAGCACATTGCCGACGATTATCTCGACGATGTGACGCTGGTGAACGAGATGCGCAACATGCTCGCCTTCACCGGGTCGTATTACGGGGTCCCGGTTTCGGTGATGGGGACTGGGATGGGCATACCTTCGGCCTCCATCTACACCACGGAGCTGATCAAGGACTACAAAGTCGAAAGATTGGTCAGGGTCGGGTCGTGTGGTGCCGTCACCGAGAAGGTGGCCATGCGCGACGTGATCCTCGCCATCGGCGCATGCACCGACTCCATGGTCAACCGGACCCGCTACGGGGGCCTCGACTTTGCCGCCACCGCCGACTTCTGGCTGCTCCAGGCCGCTGCCCAGGCCGCGGCGGCCAAGGGCATCGAGGTCAAGGTGGGCAATGTCCACTCCTCCGATCTGTTCTACAACCCCGACTCGGCGGCCTTCGATCGGATGGAGGCGATGGGGGTGTTGGCAGTGGAGATGGAGGCGGCCGGCGTCTACGGCGTCGCTGCCGAGCACGGTGGCCGCGCTCTGACGATCTGCACCGTCTCCGACCACATTCGTACCGGCGAGTGGATATCCGCGGAGGAGCGAGAGAAGGGCCTCAATACGATGGTTGAGATCGCCCTGGAGACCGTGAGGATCGACGCCGAGCGGTAGAAATCGTCAGTTGACGAGGTACTGGACCCGGATCAACTCGGCAGATACGGTCTTCACCAGCTCGGCGAACGCGGCATGCTCCGGATTCGCGCTGTAGCGACGCCAGTCTTCCTCTGAGTCGAAGTCGGCCACCAGGCCCACGTCGGGCGTCCCGGGACCGAGGTTGCCGAGGTCATGCCCGAATTCATATCGCCTTATGAAACCCATCACCTTGGGCATGCGGGCGAAACCTTCTAAGAGGTCCTTCTTCTGCCGATCGGTGGCGTCTCTGTACCGGATCATCAGCATGTGGCGGAACGTGCTCATGCCGGGTAGTCAACCAGGGTTGCCAGGAGCGGGGAGTCTGGTCCAGTAATGAGTGTTGAGCGCGATGCTCATTACTCTATGCTCTCGCCTTCATGCCTGTGGACCGCTCGATAGTCAGACGCGCGATGAGGGATGCCCTCCCGCTGTTCGTGCCCGCAGTGCCTTTCGCTCTCGTCATCGGTCTCGCCGTCGTCGAATCCGGTATCAACCCCTTTGCGGGATGGTCGACGTCGTGGCTCATCTTCGGTGGCGCCGCTCAGCTCACACTGATCTCCTTGCTCGGGTCGGGCGCCGCCGTGGCCGCCGCCGTCAGCGCGGCCCTCGTCGTCAACTCACGTCACCTGATGTACTCGGCCGCCCTTGCCCCCACGTTCCAGAGACAGACGGCCTGGTTCAGGTGGGTTGGGCCATATCTGTTGATCGACCAGCTCTTTGCCCTCTCGAGCCTGGAGCAGCACGCCGAGGAACAGGACTTCCGGACCTACTACCTCGCGGCCGGATTGACGTTCTGGGGCTTGTGGCTGCTCATCACGGCGGTGGGCCTGGCCATCGGCCCGGTGGTGCCCGAGTCGTGGGACCTCGAGTTCGCCGTGCCTCTCTTGTTCCTCGGGTTGATCGTCATTGGCGTCGACAAGTCGTCGAAGGTCGCTGCCGCGTTGGCGGGGGCCGGTGTCACCTATCTGACCGCGGGTCTGCCCAACCGCAGCGGTCTCCTGGTCGGGGCGGCGGTGGGGATCCTCGCCGGAACGGCGGTGGAGAGGACCAGGAGATGACGGCATTCCTTGCCGGTGTGGTGGTGGGGATAGGCACCTACCTGAGTCGGTCGATCTTCATCCTCGCCTTGGCCAGGCGAAGGATCCCTGAACCGGTTCTGGTGTCGCTGCAGTTCGTCGCCCCTGCGGTCCTGGCTGCCCTGGTGGTGGCGCTCTTGACCAATGAGGATGGATCGGTGGCAATCGGTGCCCCCGAGGTGGCGGCGTTCGCGACAGGTGGTGGGGTGGCCTACAAGACCCGCAATCACATCCTCACCCTCGTGGTGGGTATGGGTGTGCTCTGGATCGCCCGAGCTCTTCTCTGAGTCGCTGCAGAGTCGGGAACCGCTACTCCTCCTCGGTTACGGCGGCGCCTTCGTCACGTTTGGCATCCGTGCCCCAACGCTCCCTCGCCGCCCCGACGCCTCGATCAATCGCCTCAGCGAGTTGCCGGGCAGCCTGTCGGGCGGCCTCGAGTGCGCTCATGCGGGTCTCCCGGGAGGCGTCCCATGCGGCTCGCAGGGACTCACCGGCTCGCTCCAACGTTTCTTCTGCCTCGTCCTTCCAGTCTTTCCTGGCGCTGTCGTTCTCCTGGGTCATGACTCTCGCTCCTTTGGGCCGAGACTAGATCCTCTTCGGTGCTGCGGGATCCATTCACAGAAACGTGGGATGACCACGCCTACAGACGACGCGGGGCCGCGCTCCGGGTCTAGTTTGGGTCCGCCATCGACGTCACCCTGACGCGAGGCGGGAGGAGCAACATGGCAGACACCAAAGAGCGCCCGACAGCACCACCCTCGGGTGGCTCGCTGCTCGACTCGTACTTCAAGCTGACCGAACGGGGCACTTCCGTCGGCACCGAGGTGAGGGCCGGGGTCACGACATTCCTGGTGATGGCCTACATCATCTTCGTCAACCCCAGCATTCTCGGGGCAGCGGGTCTCGACGCCGGTGCGGTGGGAGCCGCCACGGCATTGGTGGCAGGCCTGCTC
>DASWKM010000098.1:0-4029 GCA_036396635.1 Acidimicrobiia bacterium | reverse complement strand
GCGTCGGGATCCGACCAGTGTCCCACCTCGATCCCGTCGACGGCCGTGATCGTGTCGTTCACGCGTACCTCCGGGGCACCCGGGGCCCGATCGAGCAGACAACCTCATATGAGATGGTCCCAATGGCTGCAGCCCACTCGTCGGCGGTGATCTCCTCTTCACCCTGCCTGCCCAAGAGGACCACCTCGTCACCGATGGTGACGTCCTGGTCACCAACGTCGATCACGATCTGGTCCATGGTCACGGTCCCAGCCAGCGGGAACCTCCTGCCCCCGATCAGTGCCCGACCGTCTCTGGTGAGGGCACGGGCGAAGCCATCCGCATAACCGACCGGCGCGGTGACGATGGTTGCGGCCCTCTCCATCTCCTTGGCCCTGCCATAGCTCGGACGCTCCCCGGCTTCGAGTCTCTGCACATGAGACACGTGGGTCACCAGGCGCATCGCCGGGCGAAGATCGATCCGTCCGCTGGTCTCAGGACAGGGATGGAGACCATATGTCCCCAGACCGATGCGGCACATGTCCCGTCTGGCTTCCGGGTAGAGAATGGCGGCTGGGGTGTTGGCCATGTGCATCATCGGGACGTCGAGGTGGGCGACGACATCGTCGAAGCTCTCGATCTGACGTCTGGTGAACTCGGGGTTTTCATCCGCAACGGAGAAATGGGTCCATACGGCCGCCAGCTCGACGAGCGCTGTCTCATCGATCTTGGCGATGAGTTCGGATACATCGTCAGGGCGTGCGCCGACCCGGTGCATTCCCGTGTCGACCTTGAGATGCACGGCATGGGGGCGCCCGGTGGCGCCGAGAGCCTCGACAAAGCCGGTGGAGTAGACCGTGGGTATGAGGTCCCATTCGACGACGTCGGCGGCACCCTCCGGGCCCGGCTCGCTGAGGAGCAGGATGGGAGCATCGATCCCGGCCTCACGGAGCCGCGCCCCCTCCTCGATGAGGGCTACCGCCAGCATCTCGGCACCTGCTTCCAACGAGGCGCTGGCCACCGGCACATCACCGTGACCGTATGCGTCGGCCTTGACCACGGTGCAAACCCTGGACGGTGCGATCAGCGTCTTGAAGGCTGCGACGTTGTGGGCTATAGCTCCCAGATCGATCTCGACGTAGGTGGGTCTCACCACGCGTAGGTCGATACATAGTCGGCCAGGACGTCGGCAGTCACGGTCTCGTGCTCGGCGAGCTCCGCCGCGGCCCGCCCATGCCAGAATGCGGCGGAGATGGCGGCCTGGGTAGGGCCTAGCCCCCTGGCCCACAAGGCGCCGATCATCCCCGCCAGCACGTCCCCGGTCCCGATCGAGGCGAGCTCCGGGCCACCGCTGTCGATCAATACCGGGAGACCTCCGTCGCTCACCATGGTCGGATTGCCCTTGCGGAGGACCACGACTCCTTGCCTCATGGCGAAGGAGCGAATGGCAAACGCACCGGCCGACACGCCGGCGATGCGGGTGAACTCGCCGTCGTGGGGGGTCACCACCACCTCCGTGTTGCCCGCGCGCGCCGCCTCCAGCGTCGCGGGGGTGAGACCTCCGGCGTCGAGCACCACCCGGGTCGCCTTGCGAAGGAGGGGTCTCACCGTCTCGGCATCGTCCTCCGCCAGTCCCGGGCCCGCCACCACGACATCGAATCGATCGAGACGATCCATCGCCTGCTCGATCGTGAATGATGGCAACTCCGGGGCGATCTGTTGCACCAGGTCAACTCGCGGAGAGGCCACCACCACTGTTCCCGCCCCAAACGTGAGGGCACTCCTCCCCGCAAATATCGAAGCGCCCACGATCCCAGTGGAGCCCCCGACGACGAGGACGGATCCGGCCGACCACTTGTGGCTCGTCCGGGCCCGGGCGGGTCGGGGGGCATCGGACTCCTCGGCCATGAACATCGACGGCTCCCCGCCGGCGATCCCGATGTCGGCGACCGTGACCACGCCGCAGTGGTCGGGGCCGACTCCAAGGACGTGCCCGGTCTTGGTCGTCCCGAATGTCACCGTCTCGACGGCGTGAAACGCCGATTCGGCGACCTTCCCTGTGTCCGGGTCGAGACCGGTCGGGTAATCGACTGCGACCACCGGGGCATCGACTGCCATCCAGGCGACGATGCTCTCAGCCATCCCATGACGCGCACCGCCACCAAACAGGGCATCCACGACCACATCACACTCGACCACGTCCGCAAGCTCGACCATCCGGACGCCGGCGGCCGCCGCCTTGGCTGCGGCGTCTCTCGCCACCGGCGTGGCGGGCGGCGCAAAGGCATGGACCTCGACGAAAGCACCGCGATCCCTCAGATACCGAGCTGCAACATAGCCGTCACCACCGTTGTTTCCAGGCCCGGCCAGGACCACCACCTTTTTGCCATAGCCCGCCCCCCCTCTGACCGCAGCCAGGTACACGGCGTGGCCAGCCCTGTCCATCGCTTGGATCAGGTCCCCGTGATATGCCTTGTCGACGCGGCGGTACTCCTCGGCGGTGAGGACGGGTTTCATCCGGTTGGCACCGCTCGCCTCAATCGTGTTGCCCCACCGCCACCGCCATCACCAGCGCCGTCTTGTCGGTGTGAGTGATGGTGACCAGGATCTCGGTGACACCGAGCATCTCCGCACGACGGGATGCATTGCCTCTCATTCTCACCGTTGGCATACCGCCACCGGTGATCTCGATGTCCTTCCACCTGATGCGTCGCCAACCGGTGCCCAGGGACTTCATGACGGCCTCCTTGCCGGCGAAACGAGCTGCGAGCCGGCGCTCGGGGCGGGCGTAGTGGAATGCGTATTCGCGTTCGTGATCGGTGAAGCAACGCTCGGCAAACCTCGGATATTTTTCGAGCAGCCGTCCGACACGCTCCACGTCGGCGAGGTCGACTCCTAGACCGAGAATGTCCATATATCCGGATCTTCGCAGCCCGGAAGCGATTTGGCGGCCGGAGAGCACCCAGGTCCAGGAGCCGAACCCGTGGCGAGCCGGATCAGCCCGGCACTTCGATCGGCTCCGTCGTGGCATACACCTCACTCCGCTCGTAGGCGTTGGCCTCCAGGCCCAACGCCGCCTCGCGGGCAACCGCCAACTCCTCGGCACTCAGCATCTTCAATTCCACGAGCTCCAACGTCTCCCCATTGGGGTCGTTCCCCTTGTAACCGACTTGGACATTGCCGACACCCGGGGCGTAATACTTCACCTGGAAGAAGGTGGGCTCGCTGAGGCTGAACTCATCAACGATCAAGACGTTCTCGTAACAGTCGACCGCCACGCAGGTCTCACTCCCCACCTCGAACACCCGCCCACGATCGTCCCATTCGACTGAGGGTGCCCATCCCTGGGGGAAGCTAGGTGTGTCGGGCTGTGGATTCGCCGGCATGAGGATGCCGGCCTTGCTGCCTTCGGTTCCATGGATCCACGCCGGCGCTTTGACGAATTCTCCTTCCTCGTACTCCTCGGGGTACTCCCCGAGCAGCCAGACACTCCCATCATCATCCTGGGCGAAGAAGGCGATCTCGGTCTCGACCAGCTCTCCCTCCTCGTAATCCTCGTCCCATATCACGACAGCAGAGACGCCCCCTATCTCCTTGGTGAGATCGGTGACGGTGAAGACCACGCGGTGAGCGATCTGTTCATCATCTTCGAGAGTGAACCCTTCGAAGACCAGCTGCGTTCCGGGGACCAGTGGGAACCACATGTGGTCCACATTGGTGGAATCGTTGAAGGTGCTTTGAGCCAGGTCGGCTGGCTCGACCGGGCCGTCGATGTCCGGCTCTTCCGATCCCTCTCCCTCCCCGTCATCGGGCGCGGTCGTGGTCGATTGATCGATGGTCGTATCGGGCTCAGCCACCGTGGTCAGGTCATCGGGTGAGGCCTCGGTTCCACCCGGTTCGGCGCTCCCACCACATGCCGTGATGGCGAGCGTGATCGCCCAGATGACAAGACTCGGTTTGCCAATACGTCGCATGTTCCTCCACCTTCCTCCCACATTCTTCTGCATGACGCAGCCTGTCGCGGATCGAACTTAATGCATTGATACGGGG
>DASWKM010000097.1:0-10355 GCA_036396635.1 Acidimicrobiia bacterium | reverse complement strand
CGACACCACCAGAATCGCCCCATCCACCTGAGCCGCCCCCGTAATCATGTTCTTGATGTAATCAGCATGACCCGGCATATCCACATGCGCATAATGACGAACCGCCGTCTCATACTCCACATGAGAAATACTGATCGTGATACCCCGCTCCCTCTCCTCAGGAGCCTTATCAATATGATCAAAATCGGTAAACGTGTTAACCCCACCAACACGCTCCACCAACGTCTTAGTAATCGCAGCCGTCAACGTCGTCTTCCCATGATCAATATGACCCATCGTCCCCACATTCACATGAGGCTTCGTACGCTCAAACCTCGCCTTGGCCATTTTCTCTAATCCTCTTTCTTTCCTGGATACCTGATCCCTCAGGCCTCACCACGACGATGCGCCACGATTTCGTCGGCGATCGAATCGGGCACGTCCTGATATGAATTGAATTGCATCGAGTAGGTGGCACGCCCCTGCGTCTTGGAACGCAGGTCGGTGGCGTAACCGAACATCTCCGACATGGGCACTTGCGCCCTTATCACCTGGCTGTTTCCACGCTGATTCATGCCCTCGACCTTCCCACGGCGTGCGTTGAGGTCGCCGATGACGTCTCCCATGTACTCCTCGGGTGTGGTCACCTCGACATCCATGACCGGCTCGAGGAGCTTGACACCCGCCTTGCGGGCGGCTTCCTGGAGGGCCATGGACCCGGCGATCTTGAAGGCCATCTCCGACGAGTCGACTTCGTGTGACGAGCCGTCGACGAGGATGGCACGCACATCCACCAACTGATATCCGGCGAGGATGCCTTGATCGAGGGCCTCTTCGATACCGGCGTCGACCGACGGGATGTACTCGCGCGGAACGGCCCCACCCTTGATCTGGTCGACGAACTCGTATCCGCCACCCGGGCCGGTGGGCTCGAGATTGATCACGACATCGGCATACTGACCCTTGCCACCCGTCTGCTTGATATGCCGGTATTGGATCTTCTCGATGCCCTTGCGGATGGTCTCGCGATAGGCGACCTGGGGCTTGCCGACCGAGGCGTCGACCTTGAACTCCCGGAGGAGACGGTCCACGAGGATCTCCAGATGGAGCTCCCCCATCCCGGAGATGATGGTCTGCCCGGTCTCCTCGTCCGATCTGACCAGGAAGGTCGGGTCCTCCTCGGAGAGACGGTGCAACGAGCTGGAGAGCTTCTCCTCGTCCGACTTCGTCTTCGGCTCGATGGCGACCGAGATGACGGGAGCGGGGAACTCCATCGACTCCAGCTGAATCGGCGCGCTCACCGCGGACAGCGTGTCACCGGTCGTGGTGTTCTTGAACCCGATCCCGGCGACGATGTCCCCGGCGAAGATGTCGTCGACGTCTTCACGATGGTTGGCGTGCATGCGCAGGAGACGCCCGATGCGCTCCTTCTTGCCCGTCGAGGTGTTGAGGACTGTGTCGCCTTTGGCCAGATGACCCGAATAGACCCGGAAATACGTGAGCTTCCCGACGTGGGGGTCGCTCATGATCTTGAACGCGAGGGCGGCGAACGGATCGGTGTCGTTGTTCTTTCGCTCGATGATCACTTCCTCGTCACCCGGTTTGAAGCCCTTGGTCACGGGTATGTCATCGGGGCTGGGCAAATATGCGACGATGGCGTCAAGGAGGAGCTGAACTCCCTTGTTCTTGAAGGCCGACCCGCAGAACACGGGGGTGAAGGCATTGTTCAGCGTGCCGGTCCGTACACCCTGTTGGATCTCCTTCGAGGTCAGATCGCCGTTCTCCAGATACGCCTCGAGAAGATCCTCGGATATCTCGGCCACCGCCTCGAGCAATTGCTCTCGATAGGCCCCGGCCCGCTCGGTCAGCTCGGCCGGGATGTCAACGGTCTCCCACTGCCTTCCGTCATCGCCCTTCCAGATGTGGCCACGCATCTCGACGAGGTCGACGACCCCGACGAAGTCGGTCTCCGCGCCGATCGGGAGCTGCATTACCAACGGCCTGGCGCCAAGACGCTCGACGATGGAGTCGATGTCGAAATAGAAGTCTGCGCCCGTGCGGTCGAGCTTGTTGATGAAGCAAATACGGGGGACGCCGTAGCGGTCGGCCTGACGCCAGACCGTCTCCGACTGAGGCTCGACACCGGCAACTCCGTCGAACACCGCCACGGCACCATCGAGCACCCGGAGGGAGCGCTCGACCTCGACCGTGAAGTCGACATGCCCGGGAGTGTCGATGATGTTGATCCAATGGTCATGCCAGACACAGGTGGTGGCGGCGGAGGTGATGGTTATCCCTCGTTCTTGCTCCTGCTCCATCCAGTCCATCGTGGCGGCGCCTTCGTGGACCTCGCCGATCTTGTAGTTACGGCCGGTGTAGTAGAGGATCCGCTCGGTCAACGTCGTCTTGCCCGCGTCGATATGGGCCATGATCCCGATATTTCGGGTTCGGCCCAGCGGCACCTGTCGCAGGTGGTGCAGCGCGTTGTCGTTGCTCATTGTCTCTTCAACTACTCCAGCTCGTTATGAACTTGTGAACGTCCCTCGTCCGGCGGTTCGGGTCTCTGGATTTCGAGCCCGCCTACTGGAACGTTCGGGTAGGTCTCTTGTCAGATACCTCTGGTTCTCACCAGCGGTAATGGGCGAAGGCCTTGTTGGACTCCGCCATCTTGTGGACGTCTTCCTTCCGCTTCACCGCGGATCCGGTGTTGTTGGAGGCGTCGAGGATCTCATTGGCCAGGCGTATCGACATGGTCGCCTCACGCCGTTGTCGTGCATAGTTGACCAGCCATCTGATGGCCAGGCTGTTTTGACGGCGAGGGGGGACTTCCACGGGAACCTGATAGGAGCTGCCGCCGACACGGCGAGAGCGGACCTCGACCTGGGGTTTGATGTTGTCCACAGCCCGCCTGAGGACGACGGTCGGGTCCTGACTGGTTCGTTGCTCGATGGTCTCGAGTGCGTCGTAGACGATCGTGCGGGCCAGGTCCTTCTTGCCTTCCAGCAGGATCTTGTTGATGAGCTGACTGACCAGGAGGCTGCGGAACACCGGATCGGTCTCGATCCTCCTCTTCTGTGCGGGTGCGCGTCGCATCAGGATTCCTTCTTCGACCCGTATCGGCTGCGGGCCTGCTTACGATCGCCGACACCGGCCGCATCGAGGGCCCCCCGGATGACCTTGTAGCGGACACCGGGAAGGTCGCGGACCCGGCCACCACGGATCAGAACCATGCTGTGCTCCTGGAGGTTATGACCCTCTCCAGGGATATACGCGGTGACCTCGACACCCGAGGAGAGCCGGACACGACAGACCTTGCGAAGGGCCGAGTTGGGCTTCTTCGGTGTGACCGTGTAGACGCGCGTGCAAACCCCGCGTCGTTGCGGGGCGCCACCAAGACCGGCGGTCTTGACCTTCTTCTTCTTTGGCTTCCTGCCCTCGCGGACAAGCTGCTCGATAGTCGGCATTCTGCTCCTTACGCGAGGAAGCGGCGCGGGGCACAGCCCAATCACCGTTCCTGTTGTGAAACCTTGCGTAATCAGGCACCGCTCGGGCACCCGGTCGTCCCTTGAGGGGCCCGTCATGACACAGGCCCGGGAACGAGCACAGATTCTACGTGCCTGTCTCATCGCGTACCAAATCGCCTGGCTCCGCCCCCAATGGAAGTGCGACACACCCGCCCTGTTTGCGCCACGTCGCCTCGAGCAGCCATCACTGCGAGTGGTGCCGTCTGCAAAGCCACGTCCGCACCGAAGACCGGGCAAGAAGACCTACTGGCCTTACATGTCAATGACTTTTGGGTCTAGCCAGATCTCGATTCATCACTACTCTGAGTGAGGCACCGGGGTGACGGGCCAATCTGCCCGGGCGAAGATTCGACATGGGATGGATAGATGCTGGGAGGCAACACCGCGAAACCTGCGCGCCGCGGGCGTGGTCCGACGTCGCTCGTCGGCATCGGCATGGATCGTCAGGCCGCCTGACGGGTGGCGTGTACGCAATCACTCCCCTTCAACACATCCTCTGGGATCCTGTTCACGGCCATGCCGATCCTGCTCGGCTCGGGTCGTGACGTAGAAGATCTCGATCGCTAGCTATCCCGGCGATCGATGAAGAAGAGAAGGCCGCCCTTGGGGCGGCCTTCTCCATATACCGAGCAGTTCCGGGTGCCTGCGAAGCGGCTATTCCTCTTCGCTGGAGCTGCCTCCGCCGAGTGAAGCCAACCACTCCGCTGGGTCCTCGGGCAGGCCCTCGTCCTCGGACGGGCCGCCCCCGTCACCGAGGATGCCCAGACTGGCCACCGTGGTGGCCCCGGGGAGCGACGGCTGCAGCACCTGGTACTGGTGGGCGCCGGTGCCCGCCGGGATCAGCTTGCCGATGATCACGTTCTCCTTGAGCCCCCGCATGAAGTCCGAGCGGCTCTGGATGGCGGCGTCGGTGAGAACCCTGGTGGTCTCCTGGAACGAAGCGGCCGACAACCACGAGTCCGTGGCCAACGAGGCCTTGGTGATCCCCATCAACTCGGGACGACCCTCGGCAGGCTTCTTGCCTTCGGCGACCAGCTCACGGTTGGTGTCACGGAATGTCTGATCGTCGATGAGCGCCGCCGGCAGGAAGTCCGAGTCATTCGGGGCCACCACCCTGACACGGCGCAGCATCTGACGAACGATCATCTCGATGTGCTTGTCGTGGATCTCGACACCCTGGGACCGGTACACCTCCTGCACCTGGTCGACCAGGTACTGCTGGGTGGCGCGGACACCGCGAATCTCCAGCACCTCCTTGGGGTCGAGCGGGCCCTCGGTCAGCTGAGTCCCCGCCTCGACCTCGGCGCCGTCGGCGAATCGGAGCTTGGCAAAACGTGAGATCGAGTAGGCCACTTCCTCGTCACCCTTGGTGACGGTGATGCGACGGCCCTCCGCGTCATCGACGAGATGGGCCACACCCGAGATCTCGGACAGAACGGCCTTGCCTTTGGGGGTGCGTGCCTCGAACAGCTCGACCACACGGGGAAGGCCATGCGTGATGTCCTCGCCGGCAACGCCACCGGTGTGGAAAGTGCGCATCGTGAGCTGGGTGCCAGGCTCACCAATCGACTGTGCAGCCATGATCCCCACCGCCTCGGCGGTCTCCACCAAGCGACCCGTCGCCAGCGACAGCCCATAACAGCTCTGGCACACACCGCCACGGGTGTCGCAGGTGAGTGGTGAGCGCACGCGGACCGTCTCGACATCGGCGCCTTCGATGGCATGCAACTCCTTGGTGCCGATGATGGTGCCTGCCCGCAACTTGTTGTCGTCCTCGGTGGCGACCAGCGTCCTCCCCTCCTTGAGGTCATCGGCGAGTGCGCGCCCGTAGACGCGCGAGCGCAGGTTGCGGATCTTGTTGCCACGATCGTCGACGACACGTATGACGATCCCGCGATCGGTCTGACAGTCCGCATCGATGACGATCATCTCCTGGGAGACGTCCACGAGGCGACGCGTCAGGTAACCCGAGTCGGCGGTGCGCAGGGCCGTGTCGGCAAGTCCCTTGCGGGCGCCGTGAGTCGAGATGAAATACTCGAGCACCGACAGCCCTTCCCGGAAGTTCGAGATGATGGGACGAGGGATGATGTCACCCTTCGGGTTGGCCACCAGGCCGCGCATCCCGGCAATCTGACGCACCTGCATCATGTTCCCGCGGGCACCTGAGCCGACCATCATGTCGAGTGCGTTGAACTGCTCGGACTTGAGGCTGAGCTTCATCGCGTCGGTCACCTTCTCGGTGGCCTCAGTCCAGATCTCGATCAACTCCTGACGACGCTCGTCATCGGTGACGACACCCTTGGCGAAGAGGTTCTGCACCTTCTCTGCGCGATCTTCGTACTCGGACAGGATCTCGGCCTTGTTCGCGGGTGTCCGCACATCGTCGAGAGCAATGGTCAGACCCGCTCGGGTCGCATAGCTGAACCCAAGCTCCTTGATGCCGTCGAGGGTCGCGGCCACCGCCGAGCGTGGGTAGCGCTCGATGATGGTCTCGATCAGCAACTTGATCTCCGACTTGATGACGACGGCGTTGATGAACGGGAAGCCCTCGGGGAAGGCCGTGTTGAGGATGGCCCGCCCGAGGGTGGTCTCGGTGAGTCCCTTCCCGTCGACAGGCTCGTCTGTGATCAGCTTGCCCAGGGTCCGCTTGAGGTCGGCATGTGTGGCGGGGTCGCCGGCCAGGTCACCGAGACGGATCTTTATGGGTGCGTGTAGCGAGAGCTCGCCTATCTCATGGGCCATCATCGCCTCGTCCAGCTCGGAGAAGTAACGACCCGCACCAGGGGCGTCCTCGACGAGCTCGGACAGGTAGTAGACACCGATCACCATGTCCTGGGACGGGGTGACGATGGGGCGTCCCGAGGCCGGGGAGAGGACGTTATTGCTCGACAACATCAACACACGGGCCTCGGCCTGCGCCTCGGCCGAGAGCGGCAGGTGCACGGCCATCTGGTCACCATCGAAGTCGGCGTTGAAAGCCTCACACACCAGCGGGTGGATCTGGATGGCCTTTCCCTCCACGAGGACAGGCTCGAACGCCTGGATGCCGAGACGGTGGAGCGTGGGTGCACGGTTGAGGAGCACCGGGTGCTCCTGGATGACGTCGGAGAGCACATCCCAGACCTGGGGGCGCTGGCGCTCCACCATCCTCTTGGCAGCCTTGATGTTCTGGGCGAGATCGAGGTCGACCAAGCGCTTCATCACAAAGGGCTTGAACAGCTCGAGCGCCATGATCTTGGGCAGGCCGCATTGATGGAGCTTGAGCTGTGGGCCGACCACGATGACCGAGCGACCCGAGTAGTCGACCCGCTTGCCGAGGAGGTTCTGACGGAACCGGCCCTGCTTGCCCTTCAGCATGTCGGACAGCGACTTGAGGGCGCGGTTGCCGGGCCCCGTCACCGCACGACCACGCCGACCGTTGTCGAAGAGGGCGTCCACGGCCTCTTGGAGCATGCGCTTCTCGTTGTTCACGATGATCTCGGGGGCACCGAGGTCGAGCAGCCTCTTGAGACGATTGTTGCGATTGATGACCCGCCGATAGAGATCGTTGAGGTCGGATGTGGCAAAGCGGCCGCCATCGAGCTGAACCATGGGGCGAAGGTCCGGAGGGATCACGGGGACGGTCTCGAGGATCATGTCCACCGGTCGGTTTCGACCCTCCCAGAAGGGCTTGACGACCTTCATTCGCTGGGTCGCCCGCTGACGACGCTGTTGTGAGGACCCATTGAGATTCTCTTCGAGACGCTCCATCTCGGCGTCGAGGTCGAGACCAAGCAACAGCGTCTTCACCGCCTCGGCGCCCATGCCGCCTTCGAAGTAGTCGGCGTAGCGGAAGTAGATCTCGCGCCACAACTGCTCCGACTCGATGAGCTGCTTGCTGCCCATTGTGCGGAAGGTGTTGAAGGCCTCCTCGATCAGCTCGATCTCGCGATCGGTGCGCTCATTGCGCTCCTTGATCTCCCTCTCGACCTCCTTCCGACGGGCATTGATCTCCTGTGTCTTCGCACCGCCCTCCTCCATGCGCTCCAACTCGTCCTCGAGTGCCTCGAGACGGACCTCGTTCCATTCGCTGAACTCGCTTTTGACGACCTCGATCTCATCGCCCATCGCTGCCTCCAGCTCGGGCAGATCCTTTTGACGACGCTCGTCGTCGACGGAGGTGACGATGTAGCTGGCGAAGTAGATGACCTTCTCCAGCTCCTTTGGCGACATGTCGAGGAGATAGCCGAGCCGGCTGGGAACACCCTTGAAGAACCAGATGTGTGTGACCGGAGCAGCCAACTCGATGTGGCCCATGCGCTCGCGACGCACCTTGGAGCGGGTGACTTCGACTCCACATCGCTCGCAGATGATCCCCTTGTAACGGATCCTCTTGTACTTGCCGCAGTAGCACTCCCAGTCCCGCTGGGGACCGAAGATGCGCTCGTCGAACAAGCCCTCTTTCTCAGGACGGAGGGTCCGGTAGTTGATCGTCTCCGGCTTTTTGACTTCCCCGTAGGACCAGGTGCGAATCTGGTCACTGGAGGCCAGGCCGATTTTCAGTTCATCGAATAGTTGCTGCGCCATAAATCCGTTATCCGTTGTCCCTTATTCGTGGTGCGTTTGAAAGCGTGTGAATTGTTTGGATCATTCTGAATCGGGCCGCTCGGGCCGACTCAAATCGATGCCGAGTGACTCGACAGAGCGGTAACTGTCCTCTTCGAGCTCGCGGAGCTCGACTTCCTCACCTGCCGAGAGCATCTCGACGTTGAGGCACAAGCTCTGCATCTCCTTGATGAGAACCCGGAACGATTCGGGAATACCCGGTTCCGGGATATTGTCGCCCTTGACGATTGCTTCGTAGACTTTCACCCTGCCCTGGACATCGTCCGACTTGATGGTGAGAAGTTCCTGAAGTGCGTATGCAGCTCCGTAGGCCTCAAGAGCCCAGACTTCCATCTCGCCGAACCGCTGCCCGCCGAATTGGGCTTTACCGCCAAGGGGCTGCTGAGTGATCATGCTGTAAGGGCCGGTGGACCGGGCGTGGATCTTCTCATCCACGAGGTGGACCAGCTTCAACATGTAGATGTACCCGACTGTGACTGTGGTGTCGAAAGGCTCTCCGGTCCGACCGTCGAAGAGGATCGCTTTCCCGTCGGGCTGGACCATGCGCTCGCCGTCCCGGTTGGGGTGGGCATTTCCGATCACATTCATGATCTCGTCCTCTCGGGCACCGTCGAACACCGGCGTGGCTGTCTTGGTCCACGGCTTGGCGCCGATGGTTGCGGGGCTGTCGCCTTCGAACGGCTCCCAACCCTGGGCTGCTGCCCAGCCGAGATGGGTTTCGAGAATCTGTCCCAGGTTCATACGGCTGGGAACACCAAGGGGCGAGAGGATGATGTCAACCGGCGTACCGTCACCGAGGAACGGCATCTCCTCCTCGGGGAGGACCTTGGAGATGACACCTTTGTTCCCGTGGCGTCCGGCGAGTTTGTCCCCTTCGGAGATTTTTCGCTGCTGGGCGACATAGATCCGGACCAATTCGTTGACGCCGGGCGGGAGGTCGAAACCTTCTGAGCGGCGGAACACCTTGACCCCGATGATCTTTCCGGTCTCGCCATGAGGCACTTTCAGTGACGTGTCACGGACTTCACGGGCCTTCTCACCGAAAATGGCGCGGAGCAGTCTCTCCTCTGGTGTCAGCTCGGTTTCACCCTTGGGTGTCACCTTGCCTACCAGGTAGTCGCCCGGCCCGACCTCGGCGCCGACGCGGATGATCCCCTCTTCGTCGAGGTTGGCAAGAACCTCCTCGGGGACATTGGGGATGTCCCTCGTGATTTCCTCAGCGCCCAGCTTGGTGTCACGAGCGTCGAGCTCGTGCTCCTCGATGTGGATCGAAGTCAGAACGTCGTCTTTGACGAGTCGTTCCGAGATCACGATTGCGTCCTCGTAGTTGTGGCCCTGCCATGGCATGAATGCGACGAGGAGGTTTCTCCCCAGTGCCAGCTCTCCCTGATCGGTGGATGGCCCATCGGCGAGAACATCGCCCACCTCGACCTGGTCGCCCTCCCGAACCAGTGGTTTGTGGTTCATGCAGGTTCCCTGGTTGGAACGGCGGAACTTGTCCAACTTGAAGGTGTGCTTCTTGTTGGCACCCTTCTCCTTGACGATTATCTCGTCACCATTGATCTCGACCACTTCGCCCACAACTGTCGAGATAACCATGTCGCCCGAGTCCTGAGCAGCACGTCTTTCGACACCGGTCCCGACAAGCGGGGCGTCGGCGGTTAGCAGAGGGACGGCCTGTCTCTGCATGTTGGAGCCCATTAGGGCGCGGTTGGCGTCGTCGTGCTCGAGGAACGGGATCAGCGATGTCGACACCGAAACGATCTGCTTCGGCGAGACATCCATGTAGTCAACGTCTTTTGACGATATGTACTCGACCTCGCCCCCGGCGCGGCGGACCAGCACCTTGGCATTGGCGAACGCGCTGTTCTCCTTGAGCGGGGCATTCGCCTGAGCGATGACGAACCGCTCTTCCTCGGTCGCGGTCAGGTAGTCGACCTTCTCCGTGACGACGCCGCTTTCGACTTTGCGATAGGGGGTCTCGATGAAGCCAAACTCGTTGACGCGGGCATAGGAGGCGAGAGACCCCATCAATCCGATGTTCGGACCTTCCGGCGTCTCGATCGGGCACATGCGCCCGTAGTGCGATGAGTGGACGTCACGAACCTCGAAACCGGCGCGCTCTCGGGAGAGGCCACCAGGGCCGAGCGCCGAAAGGCGACGTCGGTGGGTGAGCCCGGCGAGGGGGTTGGGCTGGTCCATGAACTGGCTCAACTGGCTGGTGCCGAAGAACTCCTTGATCGAGGC
>DASWKM010000096.1:0-7458 GCA_036396635.1 Acidimicrobiia bacterium | reverse complement strand
AAGTCAAATGGATTTTTCTCATTACACCACCCAGCCGGTCGAGCTGGCGGTCGCCCTGGTGAACACCCGGGGCATCACCGAGGACGATCTCGCCGAGCCAGAGCAACTGTCGACTTTCCTCGACGGGTATCGACACCTCTGGGAAGGTGTTGCCAAACCCGCCCGGCGTAACGACCTGCCTGCCGTTCACCGGTTGCGTGACTCTCTTCGCCAGGTCATCGAGTCCGGCAGCGAGGATGTCGCGGCAGCCGGAGTCAACAAGCTCCTCGACGCGTATGGCGCCAAACCGCGTCTCTCCACACACAGCGGGATCCCCCATCTCCACTTCGAGCCGGTCGACTCCTCGATGGTCAGCTGGCTTGGTGCGATCACCGCGATGGGGCTCGCCAGCGTGATAGTCGAGAACGGTGTGGAGCGGTTTGGGGTATGCGATTCGAGTGGCTGCAACGACGTCTACATCGACACCTCCCGCAACCGGTCCCGGCGTCACTGCTCGAACACATGCTCCACGCGGGAGGCCGTGGCCGCCTATCGAAAGCGTCAGACCGACTGATTATCTAGCGTGGGCACATGACGCAGCCCACCGACATAGTGCGCGGCGGGACCGAGCGAAACGCCTCCACGATCGAGCTCTTCTTCGATTTGGTCTACGTGTTTGCGATCACCCAGGTTGTCGGTTTCATACATGGGGAGCCAACCTTCGCAGGTCTGGGCAAAGGTGCGTTTCTGCTGTTCGTGCTCTGGTGGACATGGTCGATCTACACCTGGACGACCAATTGGAGCGGGACCGCGTCGACCAAGATCAGGCTGTTCCTACTGGCCACGATGGCCACCACCTTGGTCATGGCGATGGCGGTGCCCCGCGCCTTCGATGAGTCTTCTGCCCTGTTCGGCACGACATTCTTCGCGGTGAGAATGCTGGCGGCGGGGCTCTATTGGTTCGAGTCGAAGGGGTACGAAGAACAGCGGGCTGCCTTCATGACATTCTTCCCCGGCTCGGTGACTGCTGCCCTGCTGATACTCGTCGGGGGGTTCACCGAGGGCGCCACGCTGGCCTGGCTCTTTGCATTGGGAGGGGCAGGGGACGTGATCAGCGCCTTGTACGCCGGCCGGGGGACATGGGCGGTGGACGCTCCACACTTCGCCGAGCGCAACGGGCTCTTCATCATCATCGCCCTCGGTGAGTCGGTGGTCGGTATCGGGCTCGCCGCCACGGGTGTGGATGTGGATGTCACCCACCTGGTGGCACTGATCATCGCCTTCGTCGGTGTGGCCACACTATGGTGGGCATACTTCGACCGGGCCGCTCCGTACACGGAGCGCCGCTTCTCAGAGCTGACCGGCCAGCCCCGGGGACGGTTTGCCCGGGATGTCTACACCCTTCTCCACTACCCGCTCGTCGTCGGGATCGTGATGTACGCCGTTGGTCTGGAAGACGTCATCGCTCATCCCGTCGACCTCCTCAACCAGCCGGCCAGGGTCACGATCGCCAGCGGGACCGCCCTGGTCCTCGCCTCGATCGTCGGCGCCAAATACCGGGCCCTCCGTCTGGTGAGCCTGGAGCGACTCATCGCCGCAATGGGGCTGGTCACCTTGATATGGGTCGGAGCCGGATGGACGGCCATCGTCTTCGCCGGGGTCACCGTTGGCATCGCAGTCGTAGCTCTGTCAGCCGAGGCCTTGCGCCCCCGGGCGCAGCTGCGGCAGCCGGCGGTCATCTAGGCGTGGGCGAGTCGTGCCTCGAGGGTGATCTCCACGTTCCCGGCCAGCGCCCTGGAGACCGGGCAGCCGTTCTTGGCGGTCTCGGCGAGATCCAAGAAAGTCTCCTCTGAGATGCCCTCGACATGACCGACCACCTCGAGCTCCATGAGTGTGATCCCCTCCCCGGGCACGAAAGTGGCGGTGGCCTGCACATCGAGACTCGTGGGCGGCGTCTCATTCTTCGCCAGCGCGCTGGAAAAGGCCATCGAGTAACACGACGAGTGGGCAGCGGCAATGAGCTCTTCGGGGCTGGTGAGGGATCCATGCTCCTCGGTCCTGGCCTTCCATGTGACCGGCAGAGGGCCGGCGGCCCCGCTGTCGAGGCTCGCCGTCCCCGATCCGCTCAGCAAGTCGCCTTCCCAATGAGTGCGGCCCACGCTCTTCAATGCCATTTCGGCGTTTCCTCCGTGTTGGATGGCCGCCGACACTACCCACGCGCAAGGGCGGCACACGCTCCCCGAGTCGGGATCAGCGGGCGAGCTCGTCCAGCCCCCAGGAGCGCACCCTGGTGACTGTGACACGGAGCCCGATGCGATAGTCGGCGGAGAAGGAGGCCGGCGTCCAGCCCAGCCGCTCGATCTCCCCGGCGTACTTCTCCTCATAACCCGGGAAGTCCTTGGCTGGGGGCAAGGTGGGGTCGACCGCCGCAATGCCCTCCATGGTGACGGCGCCCTCGGCCCGCAGGTCACCTCGGAGATTGAAAGCCACCCTCGGGTTCCGGGCGATGGACTCGAGACGGCGGGCGGTCCGGGCGGTTGTACACAACCAGTCTGTCTCCGTCGCGGATGTACCAGACGGGCGAGGTCTGCGGCTGCCCCGAGGGGTCTACTGCAGTGAGGAACCCGATGATCTCGCGATCCATGACAGCGGCCAACCCTCGTCTACTCGTCAGCATGACGTCAACGTAGACGGAATGGACGATACCGGCCACACTGCCTGGTGGTGTGAGACGGGTCGACACAACGCAGCGGAGGGCACGTCTCGCCTGGCGTCATCGGCTGGTTGCCCCGGCGGCGGGCCCGGTCGAGGTGGCCCGATCGTTGGTCGCCCTTCACTCGTCAGATCCTTCGACCGTCTATCTCGCCGTGTGGGCGAGGGTCGATGATCTCGACGTGTCTGATCTGGAGCATGGGCTCTACGAAGAGCGATCATTGCTCAGGGTGTACGGCATGCGACGCACGCTGTGGGTGGTGGATCGACGCACCCTCCCCCTGGTCAACAGCTCCTCGACCCGGGCGCTGGTGCCGGGACAGACGCGGCGACTGGCCAATGTCCTCGAGACCTGCGGAGTGGCAGAAGATGGCATGGCCTGGCTCGATGATGTGATCCCGAAGACATTGGATGCCATTCGCAGCCGGGGCGAGGCCCTGGCAAGGGACATCGCGAGCGAGGTACCCGAGCTCGCCGAGAGGATCGTCTTCGAGAACAAGGCCGGCAGGGTGACCGGAACGATGGGAGCATCCACCGGGACACTCTTCCTCCTTGGGCTGCAATCCCGGGTCATTCGAGCTCGACCCGTTGGCAGCTGGGTGAGCGGTCGATATCGCTGGGCCGAGATGAGCGAGTGGCTCGGCGAGCCGATCGAAGAGGTGCCCGTCGAGCAGGCCAGTGCCGAGCTGATGCGCATGTGGCTTCACAGCTTCGGACCCGCGACCGAGACCGACCTCAGGTGGTGGACAGGATGGAGAGTCGGTCAGCTGCGCAAGGCATTGAGCGATCTCGAAGCGGTCGAGGTCGAATTGGATAATGCGGCAATTGGCTACCTGCTCCCCGACGACCTGGAACCGGTCGACGAGCCTGAACCCTGGGTCGCGCTCCTCCCTTCACTCGACCCGACATCGATGGGATGGAAGGAACGTGACTGGTATCTGGGTGACCACTACCCGACACTGTTCGATCGCAACGGCAACGCCGGACCGACCGTCTGGGTGGATGGAAAGGTCGTCGGTGGATGGGCACAGCGGAGGGACGGTGAGATCGCCCACGAGCTCTTCGACGATGTCGGGCATGAAGCCAAGGAAGCTGTCGAGTCGCGTGTGGGCGAACTCCAGGACTGGATTGGCGACATCACTGTGACCCCGCGTTTTCGATCTCCCCACGACAAGGCCCTCGCCGGCTGACGATCACACGGAGAGTGCCCTGATCATGGAGGCCACGTCGTCGCGATCGTCCGAGCGGTTTGATTGCTCGATGACCGCCGGCGTCAGGCAGACGACGAAGAAGGTCTTGTTTGCGAAGCGCTGATACTTGAGCTCGCCCCCCATCAGTGCCGTCAACCGGGCGGAGACAGCCAGCCCCAGTCCGACGCTGCCGACGAGGAGTTGCTCTGACCGATCACGCACGTGCCGGGAGAAGAGCAAATCGACCCGATCAGGGGGAAGCCCTCGTCCGTTGTCCCACACCTCTATCTCGACCGACTCATCGTTCATGGCGACATTCACGCCAACCGCCGGCCCACCGTGTTTCACCGCGTTGGAGATCAAGTTGACCAGAACATGGCGAAGACGGTCCGCATCTGCGTTGACCAACCCCAATGCGGGATGGCGCTCGATCGTCCTCCCGGCACGCTGGTACGGCATGACGGCAGATTCGATCACGTCGTGGAGTTTGACGTGTCGCATATCCAGGTCGACCCCGCCCGAGGTCAGGCTCGATGCGATGAGCAGGTCATCGACCATTCGCGCCATCTCTGCCGCCTCACTGGCGATGATCTGGCCGGTCTCTTGGACGGCCTCAGGTCCGCGGATGCCCCCGTCGGCCTGGATCGCGGCATACCCGTAGATCGCGGTCAGTGGTGTGCGTAGCTCGTGGGAGAGCGCTGCGATGAATTCGTCTTTGGCGCGGTGAGTGGCGCGCTCGGCCGCGATCTCGATGTCACTACGTGCCCGCTGCGCCCGCACCTGACGGCGTGCCAAGACGGTGTAGACAGAGATGGCGGTGGCCGGGACGGCGAGCACCAGCACGAACAAGACCCACCCGTTGATCGCCCGACCCGACGCACCGGAGTCTTCGAGGGCGGCGGAGATCGCCTCGCGCTCGGTCTGTAGCGCGGCGGTCACGCCGATGTACGCGAGCTCGAGCTCGGTGCGGACCTGCTGTTCGGCAGTCGTGAAGTCTCCGTCCCCGTCCTCGAGTGCCGTGACGATCATCGAGACCACGCCGAGATAGTTGGTCAGATAGGCGCTCGAGTCATGGTCCTCACCGAGGTCCGCGAGCCGCTCCATGTCATCGGCGGCCGTCCCCACCTCATCCAGCGCACCATCGGTGCCGTCGAGCCCCGCCAGGATCGTGGCCTGAACCAGACCCGCACGCGCAAGGGCGGCGCTGGCCATGGTCGAGTCGACCCAATGGAGGGCCCGGGCGTTGTCGGCGACCCGGTCCACCGACACGGAGTAGACGAATGCAAAACCGGAGGCGAACAACAGGACCACCCCGACAGTGCCGAGTGCATGGAGAGCGGTTCGCTTCGTGAGATGGAGAGATGCCAGACGGGCCACATCCTCATATCGGGATTATGGCCGATTTTCTACATAGGCCCGTTGGTCCATTGACCTCGAAATGTCACTGGCCGACTTCGGCCCACCGCTCAGAGCGAGGGCCAGGCCCGTGGCGCCTCCTTGACGACAGACTCGAACTTGAGACCCATCAACACGATCCCGGCACACCCGGCGTCCCGAGCCCGCAGCTCGATCTCGGCGGTGATCTCCCACCCGGCCTTGCGTCGTACGTCCGGGGCGAGATCGGCGAGGCGACGCTTCAGCCCTTCGGTGACCGGGACCGCTCCGATCGACTCCATGCGGTCAACCCATTCAGGGCTGAACGGAGGGATGGTCATCAGGAAGACCGGAGGATCGTCAGGGCGCAGTCTGAGCTTGCCGACATGGTGCTCGACGACCTCGGGGTCGAGCACAGGCCCCACCACGAAGAACTGAGTCCCCAGCTCGATCCGTCTCCTGAATTGCCATTCCTGGAAGCGGGCGGGCATCCCGACCTCGAATTGAGGGAGCTCTTGTTGCAGATCGGTCAGGTGGTCGACGATCTCATAGTGGTGAGCGAGGTGATCGACGTGGGGGACGGTGTCACCGATCACCACCAAGAACGAGTCGACGCCATTCATCAGGGCGCCCCGCACCTCCGACTCGATGGCGAGGATGTTCCTGTCACGAGTCGACACGACCACGGTCGGGTGGACGTGAGGCACGTCATGCGTGATCCGGGCGGAGAATGCATAGGGCGAAAGCCGGATCCTCCCGAAGACATTGTCCGTCACGAGGACGTTGCGCCACGCCGGGAACAGGTCATGGTGTCTGGCCTCGGGCAGCTCGGGAGGATTGATCTCGGCGATGCGCACCCATCCCTGTTCACGCGTCAGCAAAGCGACTCTCCTTGGGATGACGGGCGATGAAGTACTTGGCCTGGGGGTGATGGCAGATGATGGCCGAGGTCGTCTGCTCCGGCTGGTACTGGAAACCGGTCTGCTCGCCGACCTCGATTCCCAGCCGCCCCGCTCCCAGCAGATCGGCGACCGTCTCGTTGTCCTCGAGGTCGGGGCACGCCGGGTAACCCCATGAGTACCGGCCTCCCCGGTACTTCTGGCGAAACAGGCCGGTGAGTGTCGGGCCGTCCTCGTCCACGAAGCCCCACTCGCCCCTGATTCGGTAGTGCCAGTACTCGGCGAGGGCCTCGGTCATCTCGACACCAAGGCCATGAAGAAGCAGGTAGTCCTGGTATCGATCCTCGTCGAAGAGCTCTCTCGTGCGTGCTGAGACATGTGACCCCATGGTCACGATGTGAAATGCGGCATAGTCGAGCTCGTTGGACTCGATGGGGCGGAAGAAGTCCGCGATGCAATAGAAGGGATCCTCCGGCTGACGGGGGAAGCCGAACCGGGCCAGTTGGGTGTTGCGCCGCTCGTCCTCCCAGATGACCAACTCATCGCCATCACCGTTCGCCGGGAAGTAGCCGTACACAACCTGGGGCACCAATAGCTCCTGTGATCGCGCCCGGGCCAGCTGCTCGCGAAGTGTGGGCTGGAGGCGCTCCTTGAAATCGGCATCACGCTCCCCTGTCTCGGGCCGGTACTGCCATTGATTCCTGAAGAGCGCGGTCAGGTTGAGGTAGGGAACGATCTCGTCGAGGGTGATCCCCTTGACGATCCGGGATCCTATGAATGGGGGTTTGAAGATGGTGTTGTCACTCTTCACCGACGGCGACCGAGCCGGAACCGGGGCCGTCGCGTCGGCGGCAACATGACGTTGCCGCCCGGCCGTTGGCGAAGGCGCCTCCTCGCCGGCCACGATTCGGGCCATTGCATCCAGGCCGGCAAACGCGTTCTTGCCGTAGTAAAGCGGCCCCCGGTAGCGGGAGCGAAGATCGGCCTCGACATAGCTGCGGGTCAAGGCGGCACCCCCCAGAAGCACCGGGACCTCGCCATGTCCCCGCCGCTCGAGCTCGTCGAGGTTGTCCCGCATTATCAGGGTGCTCTTCACCAAGAGCCCGCTCATCCCGATGGCGTCGGCCCGATGCTCCTCGTAGGCCTGGATCATCTCATTGATCCCGACCTTGATCCCGAGGTTGTAGACCTCGTATCCGTTGTTGCGGAGGATGATGTCAACGAGGTTCTTACCGATGTCGTGGACGTCCCCTGAAACGGTGGCCAGCACGACGGCACCCCTCCGGGTCGTGTCCGACTTCTCC
>DASWKM010000095.1:0-2471 GCA_036396635.1 Acidimicrobiia bacterium | reverse complement strand
GTGGCGGCCTGTGGTGTGGCCGTGCCGATGATTTCCGGCCGGGGTCTCGGTCACACCGGAGGAACCCTCGACAAGCTGGAGTCGATCCCTGGCTTCACGACGAGGATCGACACCGGGCGGTTCCACGAGATACTGGCCCGTCACAACCTGGTGCTGGCCGGGCAATCCGACACGATGATCCCCGCCGACCGCAAGCTGTATGCCCTGCGCGACGCCACCGGGACCGTGCCCTCGGTGCCGTTGATCGCCAGCTCTATCATGTCCAAGAAGCTCGCCGAGGGCCTTGACGGGCTCCTCCTCGACGTCAAGACCGGATCGGGGGCAACCATGCGGAAGCTGGAGGATTCACGGCGTCTCGCCGAGACCATGGTCGGCATCGGGATCGACAACGGCGTCGAGACCGTCGCCTTGATCACCTCGATGGAGCAGCCGTTGGGCAACGAGGTGGGAAACTCCAACGAGATCCGCGAGTCCGTCGCGGTCCTGAGGGGTGAAGGACCCGCCGACGTCACCGAGCTGACCCTGAGCTTTGGTGAGGTGATGCTGGGGCTCGCCGGAATGGACGGGGGGAGGGACCGACTCGAGGAGACGATCGCCAGTGGCGCCGCCCTGCAGAAGCTGATCGACGTGACCCGCGCCCATGGTGGCGACCCCGTCGTGTTGGAGGACACGTCGCTCCTGGAGACTGCCCCGTATGAAGGCGTCATCACCGCGGAAAGTAGCGGGTACGTCACCCGTTGTGATGCCTTCACCATCGGGGTGGGCGCGCGGAGGTTGGGGGCCGGGAGGGAGCGTCAGGAAGACGACGTGGACCATGGCGTGGGGCTGAGCCTCCGCGCCAAGCTCAGCGACAAGGTGACCGAGGGTGACCCGCTGGCCATCGTGCGTTACCGGGACGAGGCACGGTGGGTTGGGGAGCGGGAAAGGCTCGCATCGGCATGGTCCATAGGCCCCGAGCCACCGGTGACCACGGATCTGATCCTGGAGCGAGTCGATCACACCGTCATCTGAGCGCGGATTCGATCGTCGACCGGCCAGTTACCATCGCCGCTCGTCATCCACAAGGAGTAGCGCGGAATGAAGGTCGTCGTCTGCATCAAGCAGATCCCGGACCCCGCCACCCCCTACACGCTCGAGGAAGGCACCAACTGGCTGGTCAGGCCGAATGAGCAGGTCCTCGACGACACCGATCGGTATGGGGTGGAGATGGGTCTCCAGATCGCCCAGGCCACCGAGGGAACGGTGACGCTGGTGAGCATGGGCCCCACCGGCAACGCCCAGGGGATACGGCAGGCGCTGGCCATGGGAGCGGACAAGGCGGTCATCATCGATGACCCCGAGCTCCGCGGCTCGGATGCCCTCATCACGGCACGGGCCCTGGCCGCGGCGATCCTGAAGGAGGGATTCGACCTCGTCATCTCCGGCACCGAGTCCACCGACGGGTATTCGGGGGTCATCCCCCAGATGCTGTCCGAGCTTCTCTCCACACCCGCGCTCACCTACGCCACGCAGGTCGACACCGACGGAACCTCGGTCACGATCCATCGTCAGACCCTGGCCGGCTACGACGTCGTCACCTCCCAGCTCCCGGCTGTCGTGTCGGTCACCGCCGGTGTCGTCGAGCCGCGCTACCCCACCTTCAAGGGAATCATGGACGCCAAGAGAAAGCCGGTGGAGATTCTGACCCTGGGTGATCTCGGTGTCGAGCCGTCGAACGCCCAGAAGGTGGCCTCCATCACCGACGCACCTGAGCGCTCGGCCGGCCGCAAAGTCGTGGACGAAGGAGAGGCCTTCCGCGAGATCATCGCCCTCCTCGAGCAGAGGAAGGTGATCTGAGGTGGCCACGGTATGGGTGTTCGTCGAGGAGACCGAGGGAGCGCCCTCGGCACTTGGGTTGGAGTTGCTGGCCAAGGCCCGCGAATTGGGTGAGGCCACCGTCGCCTATCTGGGCGAGGGTGGGGATGCCCCCTTCGCCACGTTGGGCGACCACGGTGCAACGGCGCTGCTCCACGCTCGATCTGGAGACCGTCTCCCCTCCGGCCCTTTGGCGGCTGCACTCGCCAATCGCATGGGTGATGACCCGCCCGACCTGATCCTGTTCGGGCAGGCCTACACCGATCGTGACGTGGCGGGCCGCCTTGCCGCCCGTCTTGGCGTGGGGCTGCTGTCCAACGCATCGGATGTGCGGCTGACCGATTCCGGCGTGGAGACCGATCATGAGATCTTCGGAGGCACCCGGATCGCGACCGCGACGATGCCAGGTAAGCCACACATCGTGCTGGCTCGCCCCAAGTCGTTTCAAGCAGAGCCATCCGGTGGCGCCGTCCCGAACGTCGAGACCCTCGAGCTGCCCGACGTGGGAGGAGCCGAGGCCACTGTGGCCGAGACGCATGTGGAGGAGCGTGAGGGGCCCCAACTCGGAGACGCTAAAGTGGTCGTCTCGGGCGGCCGTGGTCTCGGATCGGCCGAGG
>DASWKM010000094.1:0-8568 GCA_036396635.1 Acidimicrobiia bacterium | reverse complement strand
AGCTTCATCGTGCAGGAGCCGAGCGGGATCATGGTGCGGTCGAGGGCGAGGTCGCGATCGGCGAGACGGCGCAGGTAACGGAGCATCTCGTGCTCGGATTGATGGAGGCTGAACACCGGGTGGGTGAGATAGGCCGAGCTGCGGGCAGCGTGATCGGGAATGCGCCCGGATGATCTCACCAACGTGGCTTCGAACGCGGCGAGGACCCTGATGACGAGGCTCTCGTCGCTCTTCTCGTCGAGGGCAATGCGGACATGGTCACCGTCGACCCGGCCGATGTTGACCCCGACCGCCAGGCAAGCCGCTATCACCTGGTCGGCACGCGACGGTGTTGTGACGGTGATCGTGTCGAACCAACCCTGGTTCACCACCGCGTGACCGGCCGCCTCCAGCGAGTCCGCCAGCGACGTGGTGAGACGATTCACCTCCGACGCCATCGCCCGCAACCCCTCCGGGCCATGCCAGCACGCGTATAGACCGGAAATCACCGCCAGGAGGACCTGTGCGGTGCAGACGTTCGAGGTGGCCTTCTCCCGACGGATGTGCTGCTCCCGTGTCTGCAAAGCGAGCCGGTACGCCATCCGGCCGGACCGATCCTTGGAGACACCAACCAGCCTGCCCGGCATCGAGCGCACGTGGGTCTCGAGAGTGGCCAGGAAACCGGCATGTGGGCCCCCATAGCCGAGTGGGACACCGAATCTCTGTGCCGACCCGATCGCGATGTCGGCTCCCCACTCTCCTGGTGGTGCGAGCAGCGTGAGGGCCAACAGATCGGTGGCCACGGCGACGATCGCACCGACCTCCCTGAATCTCCGGGCGACGTCGCGATGGTCCAGAACCTCCCCCGAAGACCCCGGGTAGTGGAGGAGCACGCCGAAGGCGCCTCCGGGGTCGAAATCCTCGTCCAGATCGCGAATCTCGATCCCAGCCGCGCCGGCCCTCGTCCCCATGACCGAACGCGTCGCAGGATGACAGTCGGGGTCCAGATAGAAGATGTGCCGGTCGTCCCTGACCAGCCGCCGTGCCATCGACATCGCCTCGGCCGCAGCCGTCGGCTCATCAAGCAAGGAGGCGTTGGCGATGTCCAGCGCGGTGAGGTCGGAGACCATCGTCTGGAAGTTGAGGAGAGCCTCGAGTCGTCCCTGCGAGATCTCGGGCTGATACGAGGTGTAGGCGGTGTACCAGGCGGGGTTCTCCAAGACGTTGCGTTGGATGACCGGAGGGAGGATGGTGTCGTGGTACCCGAGTCCGATCAGAGAGGGCACCACCCGGTTTTTCGAGCTGATCTCACGAAGCCGGTCGATCACCTCGACCTCGGATGACGCGGGCGGCAGGTCGAGCTGCGTGTCCAGGATCGACGCGGGCACCGTCTGGGCAATCAGCTCGTCGAGTGAGGCAGCTCCCACAGTGGCCAGCATCTTGTCCACGTCGGCGGCTCGAGGGCCAATGTGACGATCGGCAAATGTCTCGGATGGATTGGGCATGACCTCTCGGATCGATCATAAGCCCGATGTCGCCGAGCGCGTTTGTCCGACGTGAGCGAGGCACCGTTGAGGGTGGGGCGGCAGCAGCCGACCGACCGGCGTCTGTTTGGCCGGATGAGACACCCAGGTTCGGAGGGACAAAGATGTTGATCCCCTTCGACGCCAGCATGTGAGTCGCGGGAGGCACGCGGCCAAAGTCGGTCGGCCCTAGGTAATGGGGATGACACCGCTCCTGGAAGGCGGCAGGCTCACCACGGCCACCGGGAGCTCGGACTGGGCGAGCATGTACGAGACGCGATGCCCGTAGAAAGGTCTGTTGGTCAGTGATCTCGTGCTGGCCCCGATGACGAGCAGGTCGAAGGCGCCCGAGTTCCCAAAAGCAACGATCTCCTCCTCGGCATGGGGAGCAACCCGCACGCCCGTCTCGACCGAAACCCCGAGACGATCACCGAATGCAGCCGCCGCACCGACCAGCTCCTGACCGTCGGCAAGGCTCGCCTCGATGGAGGGGTCCTCCCTGAGGACTCCATGGCCTTCGGGCCGATTGACCACGTGAAGGGCAAAGGTCCGCCCACCGGACGCCTTGGCCAACGAGTAGGCGAACTCCTCCGCCGCCCTTGTGGAGCGGGTGGCCGCCACCGGGACGAGGATGCGACCGGGGAGGCGATCCGCGCCGGGATGCCCACTCGGCATGCGGACGACGATCGCGGGGACCTCGATGAGGGCAAGCACCCGATCGATCACGCTGTTGAATGTCCCCTGACCGGTCTCGGTGGCTCCTAGGACGACGAGGTCGTACCCCAGCGCGCTCTCCCTTGCGATTGCCCCGGCCGGATCGCGGGCCACACGTCGACTGGCCCGTGCGTTGGGCAGCTGGGCGAGAACCTCCGACGGGTCACCAGGCTCACCCTGCACGCGCTTCAAGAAGCGACGACTCAGCCCCGCTTCGGCAAGGTCGACGACGAGAACCGTCGTCTCGGCATCCGGGAATGCGGCCGCCACGAGCTGTGCGGCGTAACGACTGTTGACGCCGCCCCTGGTGGGGAGCAGGATCCTCCGAGCACGGAGGATCTCCGACGCCTCCCGGACCATCTCCTCTTTCAGTCGCTGGGCCTCCTCGTGGGGAATGTCCCAACCGCGAACAACGAGCTTGAGGAGCTGGGGTGCGATGACCGAGGTGGCGATTGCGGCGAGGACCATCACCGTGTAACCCGTCTCGCTGACCACGCCGAGGTTGAGGCTGATGATGGCCACGACCACACCCATCGCTCCGAGCGCCGACAGGCCGGAGCCGAGAGCCAGTGCCTCGCGCCCTCGCACGCCAGCAAAGAAGCCGCCGACGATGGTGCCGGTGATCTTGGCCACGATGGCAAGTGCGATCAGGGCAACGGCCCATGTGACCACTGTCCCGGTGTCCAATAGGCCGAGGTCGACACGCAGACCGGAGAAGGCAAAGAACACGGGTGCCAGGAACGATGCCGTGATCGTCTCGAGAATGGACCGCACCTGCGGGAGCTGATGGCGCAACCCGGCGACGAGGATCCCAACCAGGTAGGCGCCCAGGATGGCCTCGATGTTGAGTGCCTGGGTGACGGCTCCGCCCACCAATGCGGCGACGATCGTGATGGAGGTGGCGGCCGTGATCGAAGAGCCCCTGGCCATCACATGGCGAAAGAGACGGTCCATCACCCATCTCATGACAGTGAAGGATGCGAGCAAGAACAGCACCAATCCGCCAAGTGAGACACCGAGACGACCGGGCCGGAAGCCGTCGAGGGCGATACCGGACAGGGCGGCCAGGATGAGCCATCCGACGGCGTCCATCGTCATCCCGGCCGCCAGGGTCACCTGGCCGAAGTTGCGGCGAAGGTACCCCATGTCCTGGAGGATCTTGGCCACCACCGGCAATGCCGAGACCGACAGTGACAGAGCGAGGAAACCGGCGAAGATCGCCCGGTCGACGCTCTCGCCGGCCGGCCCCATGCCCATGAAAGAGGCGGGAACGAAGAAGGCAGCGGTGGCGGTGGCGGCCAGTGGGACCAGGAAAGCACCCGCCGATACCGACAGAGCGGCAGTGCGAAATCGAGCAATGATGCCCAGATCTGTCTCGAAGCCGATCACGACCAGGAGCATGATCACGCCCAGCCAGGCGATGCCGAACACAACCGAGGTGACGGTGGGCTCACCGAACACCCAGTCGAAGGTGTCCGGGGCCAGCCTGCCCAGCACGGTCGGGCCGAGGACCATGCCAGCGAGCAGCTCTCCCACGACCGGCGGCTGGCCCACACTCTTCATCACCCAGCCGAAGACCCTGGCGACACCGACCAACAATGCCAGTTGCACCAGGAAGACGAGGACCTCGTGCTCGTTCAGCGGTGCCGGCATGGGGTCGTCATTGCATGGATCGCGACCACGGCTGTCAACCTAGCGACACACCGCCAGCCAGGGCTCATACGTTGAATCGGAACTCGACGACGTCGTTGGGTCGCATCACATAGGCCTTTCCCTCGGTTCTGACCAGACCGGCTGATCGCGCCGCCTGCCACGAGCCGGCCGCGATCAGCCGGTCGTAATCCACCACCTCGGCGGCGATGAAGCCACGCTGGAAGTCGGTGTGGATCACCCCGGCCGCCTCGGGAGCGGTCGCACCAGCGGTGACGGTCCAGGCTCGGGACTCCTTCTGGCCGGCCGTGAGGAAGCTCTGCAGACCCAAGGTTTGGTACGCCGCCCTGATCACCGTGTCGAGACCGGGCTCACTCTGACCGATCTCGGCGAGCATCTCCATGCGCTCATCGGCGTCGAGCTCGGTCAACTCCGCCTCGATCTGCGCATCGAGGAACAGGGCGGGCGCCGGTCTCACCATCTCGGTCAATTCCGCTTTCTTCTCCTCGTCGGCGAGACCCGTCTCATCCATGTTGAACACATAGATGACGGGCTTCGCCGTGAGCAGGTGGAGGTCTGCAATCTGGTGGACCCGGTCTGCCATCTCGGGAAGGTGGCTGAGCATCTCACCGGCGGCCACGACCGCCCGGACGTCGCCGAGCAACACGGCTCGTGGCATCACAGACCGGTCGACGGAGGCCTCTTTCTCCACACGGGCAAGCCTTTGGTCAATCGTCTCCAGGTCGGCGAGGGCGAGCTCGGTCTCGATGACATCGATGTCACGCTTCGGATCGAGGTCATGGTCGACATGGGCGACGTTGTTGGACTCGAATGCCCGGACCACGTGACAGATCGCATCGACTTCGCGGATGTGATGGAGGAACCTATTGCCCAGCCCCTCGCCGCGACTCGCGCCCTCAACCAATCCGGCGATGTCGACGAACGTGACCGTGGCATGAACCGACTTGGCCGACCCGAACATCGAAGCAAGGCGCTCGACCCGTGGGTCGGGTATGGCAGCCACCCCCGCATTGGGGTCGATGGTCGCAAATGGGAAATTGGCGGCCAGCACCCCGGCGCTGGTGAGGGCGTTGAAGAGTGTCGACTTGCCCACATTGGGCAGTCCCACGATGCCGATTGAGAGTGCCATTCGGGGTACGTCGAGGTTAGAGGTCCGCGATACCGTGCCGGGCTACCGTGCCGGTCATGAATCGCATCGCAGTCATCGGTGCCGGGTCCTGGGGGACCACCATTGCAGCCATCTCGGCGCGGACGACCGACACGGTGCTTTGGGCCCGACGCGCGGAGCTCGCCGAGACGATCAACCGGACTCGAACCAACCCCGAGTATCTCGCCGGGTTCGGGCTTCCCGACCGACTCGAGGCCACCTCAGATCTGGCCGACGCCGTGACGAGGATCGACGCACTGGTCATGGCCGTGCCCTCCCATGGGTTTCGTCGGGTTTTCGAGGGAATCGCAAGTCATGTCGCCCCTTCACTCCCCATAGTCAGCCTGACCAAGGGCATCGAGCAAGACACCCTGGCAACCATGACCGAGGTGGTGGCTGCAGTCTCTCCCGAGCACTCAACGTCGCTCACCGGTGTCCTCACCGGCCCCAACCTGGTGGCAGAGATCGTGGCAGGACAGCCCACCGCCTCCGTCATGGCAATGGTCGACCCGGTCGCGGCCCGGGACCTGCAAGCCCTCTTCATGGGACCCGCATTCCGGGTTTACACGAACGACGATGTGATCGGGTGTGAGCTCGGCGGTGCGCTCAAGAACGTCATGGCCATAGCCTCTGGCATGTCCGATGGCCTGGGCTTCGGCGACAACACCAGGGCAACCCTCCTCACCCGGGCGCTCGCCGAGCTGACCAGGCTCGGTGTGGCTCTGGGTGGGCGCCCCGAGACGTTCGCCGGTCTGGCCGGGATGGGTGACCTGATCGCGACCGCAAGCTCTGCCAAGAGCCGCAACTATCGCGTCGGGTTTGGGCTCGCCCAGGGAAAGAGCCTCGATGACATCGTCGGTGAGATGAGGATGGTGGCCGAGGGCGTCAAGACGACCAAGAGCGTCCTTGGCCTGGCGGCGCGGAACGGTGTGGAGATGCCCATAGCAGAGCACGTGGGGATGGTCCTCGACGCCGAGATCGAGCCCAAGGATGCCGTGCTCCGGCTCATGACCCGAGAGGCGAAGGCCGAATCGCGTGGCTGACCGGACACGAATCCGGCGTCTGCCCGAACGCGGGGTCGATGATCTCGAGGGGATACGGCAAATCCTCGATGAGGGCATCGTCTGTCATGTGGCTTACGTGATCGAGAGCCGGCCCGTCGTGATCCCGACGCTCTACGCCCGTGACGGCGATCGTCTCCTTCTCCATGGATCCAATTCCATGGGCATTGCGCGCGCCGTGCGGGCCGGGTCACCCCTGTGTGCAGCGGTGACACATCTCGATGGCATTGTGGTGGCGAGGAGTGGCTTTCACTGCTCCGCCAACTACCGGAGCGTCGTCATCCATGGAACCGGTCGGCTCCTCGACGTGGAGGAGGCACGAATCGCCCTGGACATCATTGTGGACACACTGATCCCGGGACGGGTTGGCGACATGAGAGTGCCCACAGAGGCCGAGGTTGGCCAGACCGCCGTCATCGAGCTGGCCCTGGACGAGGCCTCGGCAAAGGTGAGGACCGGCGGTCCACGCGACGATCCCGATGACCTCCACTCCGACGTGTGGGCAGGCGTCGTGCCAATGATGCTGGTCGCAGCTGCTCCCGTCCCTTCCGAGGACCTCAAACCCGGCATCAGCCCCCCGGACTATTTACAGCCCTACCGGCGTTGACCGGGCTCAGTGACTGCAACCATCCCCAACCATTCGGTGTTCTTCGGCTGATGGCAACAACACGACTGCTCACCACCTCCCATGGCACCAACCGAGAGGCATTCAGTGTCGGCGACTGGGGCCTCTTCCTCTCTCTGGCCCTCATCTGGGGCGGATCGTTCCTGTTCATGGCGATCGGTCTCGACTCATTCCATCCGGGGTTGGTCACGCTGATTCGCGTCGCCTTCGGAGCCTCGTTCCTGGCCTTGATCCCTCGGACCCGTTCGGTCAAGATCGAGCGCGAGGACTGGGGTCGCATCGTGACCCTGGCCACGGTGTGGGTGGCAATACCCTTCACACTCTTTCCCATCGCACAGCAGTGGATCGACTCGGCGGTAGCCGGGATGCTCAACGGCGCGACTCCGATCTTCACCGCGCTGCTCGCCACGTTCTTGCTGCGGTCCCTCCCCGGCCCGATGCAGATCGCAGGTCTGATGATCGGGTTCGGGGGGATTCTCGCCATCGCCCTCCCCTCGGCGGGGGGAGGCACCACCGCCGTGATCGGCGTGGTCCTGGTCGTCGTAGCCACCTTCGGCTATGCGGTCTCGTTGAACATGGTCCCGCCACTGCAGCAGCGTTACGGGTCACTGGCACTCATCGCCCGGGTCGAGTGGGTGGCGTTGGCCATGGTCACACCGTTCGGCCTCGTCGGTATCGGAGACTCGAGCTTTGCCTGGCCGTCGCTGTTCGCGGTGACCGCCGTAGGTCTGCTGGGCACCGGCTTGGCTTTCGTGCTCATGGGAACCCTGGCCGGCCGGGTCGGCGCCACCCGAGCCTCCTTTCTCACCTACCTGATCCCGGTGGTGGCGCTGATCCTGGGCGTTGCCTTCCGCGACGAGCTGATCTCCCCAATCGCGATTCTCGGTGTTGGCCTGGTGATCCTGGGAGCCTTCCTGGCGTCACGCCGTGAGACGAGGCGCATCGAGCGAAGCGCGACGTAGCGCCCGTATCGCCAGATCTCTGTCGCCGAGCCGGTGACGCAACTCCCGCTCCAGCCCACCGATCGGGTAGAGATTCTGAGGAGCCCTGGGATCCTTGTGGCGTGCCGATGCGTATCGGGGAAGGGTGGCGCTGACTCGCGTCGCGATCCGAGCCGCATCTGCGGACGACTGGTCGGCATCGATCTCGCATCGGACCAGACCTCCCGCCGGCCCGTCGTGGTTGGCCAGGCGCAGGTACCACGAGAACCTGCTCCATGAGGTCGTCGTCAGGAACAACGGGGTCCGATAGCCGGCAGGGAGGGCGGTGAGGACCTGGCGAAGCTCGAGCGGCAGGTACTGCACCTTCTGGGTCTTGATGTAGCCGACGGCGTTCTCGATGTCACGAGCGTGTGACAACGGGCCATCCACCACCAACAGCTCGGCACCGCCCGCCCGATGACTCACCAACGCCTCCAAGGAGCCCATCCTCTGCTGTATCCCGAGCCAGAGCTCCTCGGGGGTGGTCCCTTTGGTCGCTCTGACCTGATAGGTACCTACGCCGGTGGGCACTTCGACGGCGGGAGCCGAGGTGAACAGACCGCGCTCGACGGCAGACTCCTCGATGCTGGCCCTGCCGTTGCAGCGGACCGCGCCCGCGGCATAGGTGGCGGCCAAAGCAAACCCGGGGAAGTCCGGCGGTTGCTCGATCCACAGGGTGGCATCGACTCTCCTCACCCCATCGACGAACAGCACGTCGTCAACTGGACTGGCCTCGGGGAGCAAAGGTCGCCAGTCCTCGGGTCGAAGCTCCACCGAAGGATCGACGTTGTGGCTGGCGTCGTCCAGCTCCGGGTCGGTCGGCGCCCCGTAGTCGGAGTCCCATGCCTCGACGGTGAACCTCATGACA
>DASWKM010000093.1:0-7215 GCA_036396635.1 Acidimicrobiia bacterium | reverse complement strand
CATCAGGTCGATGACAGGGTGTGGTGTGGATGGGTCGAACTCGGTGCTGTTGGCTTCGCTCATACCAAGCACCGAACGGGCGAACTCGATCACCGCGCACTGAAGCCCGAGACACAGCCCGAGCAGGGGAACATCGTGCTCGCGGGCATACCGGATGGCCTGGATCTTCCCCTCGACCCCCCGATAACCGAACCCGCCGGGGATCACGATCCCGTCGAGGTCCTCGAGGTAGGAGTCGGAGAGAAGCCCGGTCAGCTCGTCGGAGGGCACCCAGCAGAGGTCGAGTCTCAGACCCAGTGACGCCGCGCCGTGGCGGAGGGACTCGGCGACTGAGAGGTAGGCGTCCGGGAGGTCGACGTACTTGCCGACGATGCCGATCGTCACCTCGTCGGTTGCCGACCTCGCCTTGTCCACCATGGCACGCCATGACTCGAGGTTGGGGGGCCCCGTTATGAGGCCGAGCCGGTTGCAGACGACTTCGTCGAGCCCACCACTGTGCAGTATCAGGGGGACCTCGTAGATGTCACGGACGTCAGGCGCCGCGATGACAGCTCGCGGCTCGACATCGCAAAAGAGGCTGATCTTCTTGCGCACGGACTCATCGATGTCCCTGTCCGAGCGCACGATGATCACGTCGGGGTGGATTCCCTTGGAGCGCAGCTCGGCGACAGAGTGCTGTGTCGGTTTGGTCTTCAGCTCTTCCGACGTGGCGATGAACGGCACCAGTGTGACGTGAACGAACATCACGCTGGCCCGCCCGACGTCGTTGCCGAACTGTCGGATCGCCTCGAGGAACGGCAGGCTCTCGATGTCACCGACCGTGCCCCCGACCTCGGTGATCACCACATCGACATCCCGGGAGCCGACTCGACGAATCCGTTCCTTGATCTCATTCGTGATATGGGGGATCACCTGCACCGTGTCACCCAGGTAATCGCCCCGGCGCTCCTTCTGGATCACGGACAGATACACCGAACCGGACGTGACGTTGGATGACCGTCGCAGGTTCTCCCCCGTGAAGCGCTCGTAATGACCAAGATCCAGGTCGGTCTCTCCCCCGTCGTCGGTGACGAAGACCTCGCCGTGCTGGAACGGGTTCATCGTCCCCGGATCGACGTTGAAGTAGGGGTCCAGCTTCTGATTCACGACCCGTAAGCCTCGGGCCTTGAGCAGCCGGCCAAGCGAGGCGGCGGCGATCCCCTTGCCGAGACTGGAGACGACGCCACCGGTCACAAAGATGTATTTCGTGGTCTCAGGAGACGAGACGCGCTCCTCGGGGGCTGTCTCTGGTGAGAAAAGTGGCCCGTCCATGACGGGATGCCACAGTAGCACCCCCTCCCGCCGCGGCCATCATTTGGCAGCTCCACTCAGCAGCTCGCTGGCCGCGCTCCTCCCTGCCCTGCTGTCGGGCAGACCGGCGAGCATCCGGGTGATCTCCGTGACTCGCTCCTCACCCTCCACTTGCCGAGCGTGTGCGGCCCCATCCGGACCGCGCTCCACCACGTAGTGAGTGTCCGCATGGGCTGCCACCTGAGGCAGATGGGTGACACAGAGCACCTGGCTCTCCCTTGCCAGCGCCGCCAGCTTCTCACCCATTGCCAAGGCGGTCCTGCCCCCGATCCCGGTGTCGACCTCGTCGAAGACGAGCGTCTCGGCGGTGACGGATTGCGTGGCGAGGCGGAGGGCCAGGACCAGTCGTGACAACTCGCCCCCCGATGCGACGTTGGCGATCGGCGCCGGCGTGAGACGAGAGTCGGATGCGAAAAGCATCTCGACGCGATCTACTCCAGTCGGCCCGAGGTCGTTGGTCGCGACCACCACCTCGACACTGGCCGACCCGAGGGCCAGATCGGTGAGATGGCCCATCACCGCCTTCGCCACCTCGGCTGCCAACTGCTCTCGCTGACGACTGAGCCTCCCGGCCGCGGTGCGCGCCGTCTCCCTCGTCTTCATCACAAGCGACTCGATGTCGTCGGCATCATCAACCAGGTTCTCGAGCTCGGAGACCCTGTCGGCGGCCAGCTCGCCGTACTCCATGACGTCGGCCAGGGTCCGCCCGTACTTGCGTTTGAGCTCCCCTATGGCGGTGAGGCGGTCCTCCAACTCGGCCAGCAGCTCAGGATCCATCTCGAGACCCTCGACCGCCAGCCTCGCCTCACGGGAGAGCAACGAGACAGCCTCGGCGATCCCGTCCGCATGAGCTGTCAGGTCGCTGACCGTCGGGTCGAGGTTCCCAACTTTCCGCATGTGTGAGACCAGCTCGCCCGCCTGCTCCGCCATCTGCTCGGTGATGCCGATCGTCTCAGCGAGGTGCGCCTTGATCTCCTCGACGTTCCGCAACCGCGACACCTGTGCCTCCAGGTCCTCATCGAGACCTTCCTCGAGACCGGCCGCGGCGATCTCCGTCGCCTGATATCGGGCGAGGTCGAGCTCCCTGGTGAGCGCGATCGGGTCGCCGCCGAGTTGTTCTTGACGATGGAGGGCGTCTTGATACCTCTCCCACGCGTCCCGATACCGTTCCCAGGCAGCCTTCCCGTCGCTGTCCAGAGCACCATCGAGCAGCGTGAGCAGGTGACCGGGCCTGGTAATCGACAGCTGGTCGTGCTGACCGACGATCTCGACGAGGGGAGCCACTCTTTCCCCCAGAGCGGCTGCCGAGACGATTGCCCCTTCGAGATGGGCGCGACTTCGGCCGTCCCTGGGCACAGATCGGCTGACGCCCAACTCCAACCCATCTACGACAAACAGGCCATCCACCTGAGCGGATTCGGCGACCGGGCCGACCGTTGAGCTGTCGGTCTTGTCACCCAGGATCAGGCGAAGCCCTCCCAACAGCAATGTCTTTCCGGCACCCGTCTCACCTGTGATCACCGTCAGACCCGGAGACGGGTCTATCGAGACGTCCTCGAGCACTCCGAGGTTGGAGACGTGAAGGTGCTCGAGCATCAGCTGAGCCCGAATTTGGCCCTTACCAGCCCCGGAAACGTCGATGTCCCAAATGACACAAAACGAGCCGGCCGGGCACCCTTGCTGATGCGTACGGTCTCACCCTCGCCAATCTCGCCGAGGTCGCGTTTGTCGACGTTGACCCGCACCGGTCGGTCGGTTATGACCGTCACATCCACCTTCGAGGTGGCGGGCAGGACGATGGATCGATTGAACAGGTCGTGACTGGCGACCGGGGTGAGCACGAGGGCGTCCACGGCCGGGTCGACGATCGGGCCCCCGGCTGAGAACGAGTACGCGGTCGAGCCTGTGGGAGTGGCGGTGATCAACCCATCTGCGCGGTAAGTGGCAAAGTCGGACCCATCGATCATCACAGCGAGGCTAACCAGACGCGTGCTGTCGACCTTCTCGACGACGACGTCGTTGATCCCAGTGGCATGCACCGCGCCGATGGCAGCCGAGACCGTGAGCCGTTCCTCGACCTGGTAGTCCCCGCTCACCAGCCGCTCGACCACCGGCGAGAGCTCGCCGGGCTCGGCCGCGGTGAGAAAGCCAAGCGTCCCCAGGTTGAAGCCGAGCACCGGGACGTCCCATGTGACTGCCTGACTGATCGCGGCGAGCATGGTCCCATCCCCACCAACGGCCAGGACCATGTCGGGCGGTGACTCCGGGTCGTCGGACACCTCTGCCCCGGCTTGGGCGAGCTCTCTTGCCAGGCGCAGCGAGAACTGCTCGGCTGCCGGTCGGGCAGTGCGTACGTGGAGGGCGAACTTCAACTGGAATCATCCGTCTCTTCGAGGATGCGGCTGAGCAGATCGACGAGGTCCGCTGCCGGCTCGGGAAGATCGGCGGGGTCTATGGTCTCGAGACGCTGAAGTGCAAGCTCCAACTCTTCGACGAGCTCGGGAGGGAGATCCATGTCACCCCGATTATGACTTGTCAGGGTCGGCTAACACCAGATCAACGGCGGCGGCGAAGTCATCCACGATGAAATCGGCGCCAGACAACACGGCTTCGGCTTCCGTCGTCACGCCGGTGAGCACGAGCACCGTCCGCCAGCCGGGCTCACCCTGAGCCAAGGCGATGTCAGTGTCGACTCGGTCACCGACCACCCAGGCGTTTGGGGACACTCCTCGGGACCGGATCAATGCGCGCATCGGGGCGTGCGGTTTGCCCGCGATCTCAGGCATGCGCCCGGCGGCGGTCGAGATGGCTGCGACGATCGCCCCCGAGCCCGGGATCAACCCACCTTCGGTGGGGAACGTGGGGTCTACGTTGGTGGCAATGAAGCGTGCCCCGTTTCGGACCGACGTGGCGGCCGCGGCAACCAGGTCATAGGTCAGCGACCGGGTCAGCCCGACGACCACCGACCTTGCGTCGCCGGGGTCTTCGGTCAGTGATCGCCCGGCTCCCCTCACTGCCTCATAGACACCCTCCTCACCGACAATCAGCACCGGATCGTCCCGGTCGGAGAGGATGCTCGCCGCGGCAACGGACGAGGTGATCAATCGATCGGGGCTCACCGGCACACCGGTCATAACGGTGATCTTCCTCGCACCTGTCTCCGGGGTTCGGGTCGAGTTGTTGGTCACGAAGAAGACATCGTTGGCGTTCTCGACCAGACGGCGCAGGCCCTCTGCAGAGCCGGGGATCGGCACCTGCCCTCGGTAGATCACGCCGTCGAGGTCACATATGACCTGATTCAAGACTAGTGGCCCGTCTCGTAGACACTTATGGCGTCTCTTCGGCCCTCGACGCCCCTGGCTGCGTCGAAGTGCGCGCCGACGCCCCTGGCTGCGTCGAAGTGCGCGCCGCAGCTCCCCGTGCGAGACGCGCGCTTTCTCCTGGCCAGATGACGCCGTTGGCTCGGAGACCCGCGCACACTGTTTACACGACAGACCACTTGTTGAACCTGGCGAGAACCTGGTGGTATAGATCGGTGGTCCGAGCAACCGATGTCACCGAGACCCTCTCGTCATGACCGTGAAACAACGAGAGCATTTCGGAGAAATCCATCCGGTCGTCATAGAGGCCGACCCCGTAGGCCACCGTCCCCTTGACCCGCCAGAAGCGTGCGTCGGTCGCCACCGTCATCAAGGTTGGGAGGAGGTTTCGATGACCCTCGATCGCCTCCACCGAGTCGGCGATGGCGGCCCACAGTGGGTTTTCGATGGGACTGATGGTCGCCTCGAGATCCAGCACCGGCTCGATGTCGATGTCGTCACGGGTGTTGCCCATCGCCTTGTAGAGGTGAGAGTCGACAAAACCGCGATCCATGCCAGGCAAGGCTCGAATGTCGATGTTGGCGTTCGCGGCGCTGGCGATCACGTTCACTTTCATCCCCGCATCGAGCATGTTCGGGGAGATGGTGAGGTGGGTAACGGCGTGGGCGTAGCGGGCGAACAGCGGGTCGCTGAGGGCCAGGGTGTCGATGGCCTCATCGACCCGGTCCTCGTCGACCAGCGCCTCCTTGAGGGTCTCGGAGAGGTCGAGATTCCCGACGAACTCGCGCCATTCGTCGGTGATCGCGACCGGCATCGGCTCGTCGAATATGCCATGCACGGCATCGACCATCTTGCGCAGGGCGTTATCGGTGCCGTACGGCGCTGAGCCATGACCTGGGCTCCCTGAGGAGCGAAGGAGCGACCAGAAGGCCCCCTTTTCACCGGTGGCAACAGGTATCGCCGGCTTGCTGGCATAGGAGAGAGGTGGGTAAGCCACCTCGGTCAGCAAGTAATCGGCATTCACGAGGTCCCAGCGCCGGTCCACCAGGGCCTTCGCTCCGTGGAAGCCACCTCCCTCCTCGTCGGCCACGGCTGCGAACACCAGGTCGCCCCGTGGTGCGAGCTGCCCGCTCAGATAGGGCTTGACCGCAACCGCCATGGCTGCAGTGACGTTGAGCATGTCGACCGCTCCCCTGCCGTACACAAACCCATCGACGATGTCGGCGGCGAAAGGGTCCTGGGTCCAGCCTGTGGCATCCACCGGCACGACGTCGATGTGCGGGACCAAAGCCAGGCTCGGCGCATCCGGGTCGGAGCCCTCGATCCGATAGATCAGCGACTGACGTCCGGGAGCCGGCTCGAACACCTCACCGTCGATGGCGAAATAGTCTCGCAGCGTGTCCACGGATCTGTGCTCGTTCCCGCTTCCCGTCGTGCCGTCATTGACACATTGGTTTCGGATGAGAGCCTGGAGCAGCTCGACGGTCTCGTCGCTCATAGGCCGAGGCTATCCAAGAGCTCGTGCATGGTCGGGGTGAGTGGCAGAGATCTGGCCTCCGACACCGGCACCCAGACGACTTCGTCGGCATCATCGCCAGGTGCCAGCTGGCCGCCGACGGGGACGGCCAGGAAATCGATCAAGACGATGTGGCGAGCATCGGACATGTCCTCACCGACCCAGGCGACAGCACCGATCTCCACGACCAGCCCGGTCTCTTCCCTTGCCTCTCTGACGGCGGCGCCTCTCAGCGTCTCGCCTGTTCTGACCTTCCCCCCTGGCACGGCCCACATGCCTTTGCGAGGCTCGTGCCCTCTCCGGACAAGCAGCATCCGATCGTCCTCGACGACCACCACACCAACACCCACGAGCGGGCGGTCAGTCCCGGGCATCGTCGTGGTGCATGATGATCGAGCGAGCCGCGAAGCCACCGGCCTCGAAGAAGTTCTTGGCCATGCGATGGCCCGGCAGAACGTGAGCGTCGAACTTGGTGATCCCCTTGTCACGCAAGATGGAGAGAGCCAACTCACGCATTGCTTCACCCACCGCGACCTCGCGGGCCGCTTCCTCGACGTAGATCAGACGGATCGAGCCGACCAGCTCATCATGGGCTTGGGAGAGGAGAGGTCGTAGACGTGCATGGAGGAAACCGAAGGGATATCCCTCGATCTCCCCCAGCACGACCAGGGTCGCGGGGTCGTCCAACGCATTTCGAAATGTCTCCGGAGCCGGCTCATCGAGCCCGTCGGCCAGCGGCCACATTGGGTGAAGCGCAACCATCTCGATCTCGAGCTTGCGATAGAGGTCCACGAGCACTGGGATGTCCTCGGCCCTCGCCTGTCTGGCGGTCACCTTCATTTCCGTCGAGAGGCCAAGGCGTCGGTCAATCGCCCAACCCCCCACACTGTGACCAGCCACATGGCCTCGGCCACGATGCGGGGCCCCATCTTGGACTTGCCTCGGGTCCGGTCGCGAAAACTGATCGGGACCTCGGTGATCTCGAGACCCGCCTGATGAGCCCTCCAGGCCATCTCGACCTGGAACCCG
>DASWKM010000092.1:0-77501 GCA_036396635.1 Acidimicrobiia bacterium | reverse complement strand
GGCGACCTGGTGGGCGATGCGCCCTACGTATGCGGCCCCGACACGACGCTGATCGAAGCCGCCATGGCGATGGAGGGCTCCGATCTCGGTTCTCTTGCAGTGGTTGAGGGAATGTCATTGATCGGTCTCATCACCGAGCGTGATATCCGGCGGGCAGTGGCAACCGGGACAGATCTCGGCACGCCGGTCTCGAAGGCGATGAGCGGAGAGCCTGATACGTTTGATCCCGACCTCGATGTCTGGGATGCAGCCAGTTGGCTCGCCGAGTCAGACTATCGACACCTTCCGGTAGTCGATGATGACGGTGCCCTACTCGGTGTCGTGTCCATTCGCGACCTGCTCCAGGCACTCGTCGACACGGTCTGAACCGGCGGACGCCGACATCATCGAGCGCCGAACCGCCCGCCTCGATCGCCGGCGGGGTAATTCCTCCTCAACCACTCCGACCCCGTCGTAACATCATGGACCACCGCAGCGACCCTGGTTTGACTTAAACCATCGTTGAAGTTCTACCTTTCGAATGACCATGTCTGAACCTCTCCTCACACCATGGGCCGTCGTTCGCGACGGCGTGAAACTCATTGGGCGCTTCGTGAAGATGCACCCATGGGCGTTCGCGCTCGCCGTGAGCGGAGCCGCGGGATACGCCGCTGCGATCATCGTTTCCTCGACCGTCATCGGTTGGGTCACCGACAACGTCATCATCCCCACCCTCGACGAGGGAAGAGAGCCGGATCTGCTGGTTGTCGCCGGTCTCGTCATCGTCGGTGTCGCCATCTTCAAGGCTCTGGGCATCGTGCTCCGGCGCAGCGCCGCGGCATATCTCACCGGTGCGACTCGACGGGATTTGAGGAACCGGCTGCTGGCCCACCAGATGACGCTCAAGATGTCATGGTTCAATCGTCAGGCCATCGGTGACCTCTTGGCGGTCGCAGACGCCGACACCGATCAGGGGACCGGTGTGCTCGGCCCTCTCCCGTACGCCAGCGGAGTCTCGCTCCTGCTCGTGGGGACTGTCGTCCTCATCACCGCCATCGACCCCTGGCTCGGACTGGGCGCCGTGATCGGGTTGATCCTCGTCGTTGCGATAGACGTCCGGGGGAGCTGGATCACCTTCGGGATGTGGGAAGAAGTGCAGAGAGGCAGGGGCAGAGTCGCCTCGATCGCACACGAGAGCTTCGATGGCGCGTTGACGGTCAAGGCGTTGGGCAGGGAGTCGTATGTCTCGGCCAGGTTCGGTGAGGCGAGCGACGTCCTGCGTGACCGGTTGATCGCAGTCAACTCGACCTGGACCAAGTATCAGGTGATCATCCGAGCGCTTCCCCAGATGTTGATCATCGTCCTCTTGGTGGTCGGTGCGGGCCGACTCACGGCGGGCGCCGTCACCACCGGGGATGTGATAACGGTGGCGTATCTGCTGGCTCTGCTCGCCTTCCCAATCCAGTTGATCGGGTTCGTGCTCTGGGACCTGGCCGGAAGCCTGGCCGGTTGGCGCCGGGTGCAGGAGGTGCTCGACGCCCACGACCATGTGGTGTGGGGTGACAGAGCCGCGTCCGATGACACCGCAGCCGCTCCCGTGACGGGTCGGACGGTGGGGTTTGCCTACGACAGCGAGCCGGTGCTCAGCGATCTCAACCTCGACCTCGAGGCCGGCACGACCCTGGCCGTGGTAGGCCCCACCGCCTCGGGGAAGACCACACTGGGGTTGCTCCTGGCACGTCTCTGGGACCCCGATTCGGGGACGATCCATCTCGAGGGACGAGACCTTCGCCAGTTCGCCCGATCCGAGCTGCCCAAGGAGGTCTCGTATGTCGCGCAGAGTGCCTTCCTCTTCGATGCCACGATCCGTGAGAACGTCACTCTCGATCTCGACTTCGATGATGATGAGATCTGGGAGGCGATTCGCCTCGCCGGCGCGACGCAGTTCGTATCCGACCTGCCCGATGGTCTCGACACCGAGCTCGGCGAGCGGGGCACCACACTTTCCGGCGGGCAGCGTCAGAGACTCGCCCTGGCTCGTGCCCTGATCCGAAGGCCCCGCCTGTTGATCCTCGATGACGCCACTTCGGCCGTGGATCCCTCGGTCGAAGCCGAGATCCTCAAGGCCCTAAAGCGGGCCGATCTGCCCTCGACCATCATCGTCGTGGCCTATCGGCCATCGTCGATCCGTCTCGCAGACGAGGTGGTGTTCGTCGACCAAAAGAGAATCCTCGGGCATGGGACACACGATGAGCTGATACGCGCACTCCCCGGGTACGCCCGTCTGGTCCGTGCCTATGAGAAAGAGGCGAAGCGGTTGCGGGAGGCGTCATGAGCGAGCACACCACAGGGAGTGTCATCCGGCGGGCACTGCTGGAGGCTCCATCGCTGCGCGACGGGCTGAAGCTGACATTGACACTTGCCATGATCGGCCAGGCGATCACCGTCATAACACCGATAGTCCTCCAGGTGATCATCGACGAGGAGATTCTCAACCCCAACGGGATCGAGATCGGCGACGTCGTCGGCCTTGCCAGCATCGCCTTGGCTGCACTGATCCTGGGCGTGATCGTGGGACGGGTCTCGTTGCTCCGGTTGGTCAACACCTCATCGACCGGTCTTTCGGACCTGCGCACAAAGACGTTCAGTCACATCATGAACCAGTCGGTTCTTCACGTGCAGTCCGAGCGAAGGGGCAACCTGCTGTCGCGGGTGACATCAGACATCACGACACTCCAGGAGTTCATGGAATGGGGCGGGGTGGGAATGATCATCGCCTCGAGCCAGGTCCTCCTGGCCATGGGTGTGATGGCCTTCTACGAGTGGCGGCTCGCCCTCATTGCCATGGCCGGCGTCCTCATCTACTTGACGATGATGCGGTGGTTTCAGCGGATCCTGGCACGCAATTACGACGTCGTGCGCAAGGAGGTTGGCATATCCCTCGGGGTGCTCAGTGAGTCGATCACGGCGATCCCGGTGGTGCGTGCCTATGGGGCGGAGGACAGCACCAAGCGAAAGGTGGCCGCGGCGCTGGAGCGGAGGTTCCGCGTCGAGTTCAAGACCGCCCGATTCGGCAACATCCTCTTCTCGACGGCGGAGGTGTTTGCCGGGCTGCTGACCGCCATCCTGATCGTCGTGGGCGTGGTCATCGGCATCAACCTGGGAATGACGGCAGGGACCCTGATTGCCTTCCTCTTCCTGGCCAACCTGTTGATCGAGCCGCTGCAGATCCTGGTGGAGACCTTGGAGTTCGCCCAATCGGCGGCCTCCGGGCTGCGCCGAGTGATCGATGTTCTCGACGGTGAGATCGATGTGGCCGATCCGGCCGATCCCGAGTCCCTCCGCCCCGGTGGGTTGAGCGCCTCATTCAGCCGGGTCCACTACACATACCCACAGGGCTCGGAGGTCTTGTCGGACGTGACCGTCGACATCCCGGTTGGTGCCAGGGTGGCCGTGGTTGGCGAGACCGGATCGGGCAAGACGACGTTTGCCAAGCTGTTGGTGCGTTTGATCGACCCGAGCCAGGGGACGATCCACATCGGAGGCGTGGTGATCAGAAAGCTGCGTCTCGGAGAGCTGCGCAGCCGGGTGGCATTCGTGCCTCAGGAGGGGTTCTTGTTCGACGACACCGTGGCCAACAACATTCGGTATGGGCGCACCGACGCCGACGACGCCGAAGTATGGACCGCGTTTCATGAGCTCGGTCTCGGCGAGTGGGTTTCGGGGCTGCCGGACGGTCTTCAGACCAAGGTTGGGGAGCGCGGCGGCAACCTGTCGGCCGGGGAGCGTCAGCTCGTCGCCTTGGTACGCGCCTGGATCGGGGGCCCGGACCTGCTGGTCTTGGACGAAGCGACATCCGCAGTCGACCCTGTCCTGGACGTGGCACTTCGCCATGCCATCGACCGTCTCACCGAGGGGCGCACTTCGGTGACGATCGCACACCGATTGTCCACTGCCGAAGGCGCTGATGAGGTCCTGGTCTTCGACCAGGGACGTCTGGTCGAGCGTGGCCACCACCGTGACCTGTTGGTTCGAGGTGGGGTCTATGCCGCCCTTTACGCAGACTGGGCCACCGGCACGAAGAGTGTTTAGACGACATCGTCCTCGACCTACGTGCAATGGCCGCCGGTGTTCATCGCACGTAGGCGACGGTTCTCCATTCTCACTCCTTGGGTGGTGGCACGTACCTGGCCGTGGTGAAGCGACCGGCCTCGATCTCCACCTCCCAGATGGAGCCCTTGGAGCAGTAGAACCTCGATTCCAGGGTCAGGCCGGCCCACATCATGCGGTTGATCACTGCCGGGATGACATCCCCATGGGTGCAGAGGACCGAGTTGGTCCCCACCAATTGGTCGATCAGCTCGTAGGCAGCGTCGATGTCGGGTCCCTCGGCGAGCGCGTCGTGCTCCTCGACCTTGGCCCCGATGGCCTCGGCCAACGGCTCGACAGTCTGGACGCATCGGGTGTAGGGGCTCGTATAGATCCGTTCGATCCCTGCGCTCTTCAAGGACTCGGCCAAGGCCTTGGCCTGTCTGCGCCCCTTCTTGGTGAGGGGTCGGACGGCATCGATGCCATGCCAGTTCGCCCGGTCACCGGCGGTGCAGTGGCGCAGCAGATAGATGGTCCCGGTCCGAGCCAGCTTCTTCAGGAGTGGGCCTCTCAGGAGGCCCCGGTCGTTCTCATAATCGAGCAGAGCCAGCGCACGCTTACGTGAGAGCCATCTGATCTCATCGACCTCTTTGTTCTTCTTGAAGCCAGGGCTGTCGGGCAACGGTCTCATCGCGAACCAACGGACTTCTTTGATCCCGCCGTTGATGCGATAACGGGTAACGCCGAGCGGGCCCACTATCCGACAGTGATATCCGGTCTCCTCGAGGACCTCTCGTATGGCCGTGTCCTCGGGTGCCTCGCCCGTATCTGCCTTTCCCTTGGGCAGTGTCCAGTCGTCATAAGAAGGGCGGTGGGCGACCAGGATCCTCAAGTTTCCCTTGGACGTCTCCCGGAAGACGAGACCCCCGGCTGCGCTGACGACGCGACTCACTGCGGGCAGCCTAGATGTGACCCGACCTTTTACGAGTCGCTGTTGGTCTCCGTCAGCGTGAGACGACGACCCCTCGGCATGGGTGTGGTTACCTCCTCGGCATTGGTCAGATCGATCGTGACCTCACCACAAACCTCGCACACCCGACGGGTTATCCCACCGCCGACACGTTGTGATGCCCCGTAGGCGTGGCGTCCTTTCCGGCAGGCCGAGCGAGTGCGTTTCACTCTTTCATCTGGGCGAAGATGGCTCACACGAAGACCAACTTAGGCCGTGCGATGGCCCATCAGCGGATCTCGGGCTGGCTGAGCAGCCAATCCACCGCATCGTCGGCGGTGGCCGTCACGTAGATGTCGCCGACATGGGCTTTGATCAGGACACTCAGCGCCCTGGCCACCTCACGCCAGGCTTCCCCAACAGCCACGGCCGGAAGACGTGTTCCCCCGTTGCGGCGGACGATGTGGTTGATGTTCCATGCGACCAGGAGCTCGGTTGCCGTGCCGATCGATCCGGGGAGGGCGATCACGCCGCTGGCCAACTCGGTGATGGTTCCGATACGCCCGGTGAGCGTGGTCGCCTCGATCACCTCGGCGACATAGGGATTGGCGGCGCCACGGCCGTGAAACAGATCGGGAGCGGTCACGCCGATCACATGTCCCCCGGCATCGGCTGCACCTTTGGACGCCGCCTCCATCGTCCCGCCATAGCCACCGGTCGCCACAGTCAACCCCGCCTCCGCACAGCGCATGCCCACACGCTCGGCATCATCCCATTCGGGCGTGCCCGGCTGGGTCTGTGAGGACCCGACGACGGCGACGACCTTGGCTGGCATCAGCCGGCCATGACCTGATCGATGGCGGCGACAACCCGATCGACATCGATGAGGGCGTGTTTCTCGATGGCGAATTGAGGCCACGGAACATCAAATCCGGTGACACGCACGATCGGTGCCTGGAGGTCGTACATGGCCTCTTCGGCCACGACGGCGGCAACCTCGGCTGCCACACCGGCGGACCCCTGAGGCTCTTGGACCAGGAGCAGTCTCCCGGTCCTGGCGACGGACCCGAGGACCATCTCCCGGTCCCAGGGAAAAAGGGTTCTGAGATCGATGACCTCCACCGAGCGGCCGGACTGTGCGGAAGCCTTCAGCGACACCGGCACCATTGCGCCATATGTGACGAGGGTCAGATCCGCTCCCTCTCGACGAATCCTGGCCCGGCCGATGGGGAGCGTATATGGGGCGATGGGGACGTCCTCACGCCCGGCCCGGTACAGCACCTTGGGCTCGAGGAAGACAACCGGGTCGTCTCCCTCGAGGGCGGCTGTCAACAGACCCTTGGCGTCGATCGGAGTCGATGGACAGATCACGACCAGTCCGGGGGCATGTACGAAGTAGGCCTCCGGGGAGTCACAATGATGCTCGTGGGCACCGATACCCGCTCCATTGGGAAAGCGCACCACGACGGGCACCGACGAGAGGCCGCGAGTCCGGAAGCGGAAGCGACCGAGGTGCGAGACGATCTGGTCGAAAGCCGGGTAGACGAAACCGTCGAACTGGATCTCGGCCACAGGCCGGGCGCCGGCAAGGGCCATCCCCACCGCGCTGCCGACGATTCCGGACTCATTCAGAGGCGTGTCGATGACTCGGTACTCGCCGAACTTCTTCTGGAGGCCTTCCGTTACGCGGAACACCCCACCGGCCAGACCGACGTCCTCACCCAGGACGATGACGGTCTCGTCTCGTTCCATGGCCTGAGCGAGGGCGGTGTTGATCGCCTCGGCCATGGTCAGTGACTCGGTCGGGCCGTGTGGAGGCTCATCCTGGCCAACCTGCCAGATCTCGTCCTCGCCGAACACCGTCTCGGGCTCCCCATGAGAACGCTGCATCTGGTGGAGCGTGCCCACCACATGTCCGGGGATGCGCGAGAACCCATGTCGAACGGCGTCGTCTCTGGGCGGTAGAGGCTCCGCCTCGAGTGCCGCCACTGCGGCATCGACGGTCTCGGTGGTCTCCATGGCCACCTTCTCGCCGACTCGCTCATCCCACTCGCCTCGGTTCTGGAGGAAGCGCCGGAGACGCTCGATGGCGTCCTTCTGCTTCCATTCCTCGACTTCGGCATCCGAGCGATAGAGAGTCGGGTCGTCGGCGGTGGCGTGCGGCCCATACCGATAGGTCATGGCCTCAATCAGGGTGGGCCCTTCGCCGTCTCGTGCCCGCTTGGCGGCTTCAAGCGTGACCAGGTACATGGCGATCGGATCCATACCATCGACGCGGACCCCTTTGAAGCCGTACGCAATCGCCTTCTGGGCGATGGTCCTCGAAGCCGTCTGTTTCTCGTAGCGAACCGATATCGCATAGAGGTTGTTGGCACAAATGAAGATGGTGGGGGTCTTCCAAACGCCGGCGAAGTTCATCCCGGAGTGGAAGTCGACCTCAGATGTCGCACCATCACCGAAGTATGCGACCGCCACCGTGCGCTCGCCCCGGAGCTTGGTCACATAGGAGTAGCCCACCGCGTGGGGCAATTGGCTGGCGATGGGCACGGTGACGATTCCAGTTCGGTACTTCTCCATGTCCCACCGAGCATTGGGCAACCCCTTCCAATACGCCAACAGGACCTCCATCGGGAGGCCCCTCGTCACCTGAACACCGTGCTCTCTGTAGCTGGGAAAGACGAAGTCATTTGGCTCCAGTGCCAGGGCCGATCCGATTTGAACGGCCTCCTGGCCCTCCAGCATGGCGTAGGTACCCAGCCGCCCTTGCCGCTGCAAGGCAAGCATCCGACGATCGAGTGCCCTGGCGAGGACCATGTGTCGGTACATGGTCTGATACAGCTCTGGGTCGAGGCCTGGATCATCTCCGACGAGCTGGCCGTGGGCGTCGATGACCCTCATCGTCTTGAACGTGCCCATCGGTTGAGTTTGCCACAAATCGGGTTTCGGGTACCCGAAGTGGCCGGGTCGAGGCACGCGGTCGAAGTCGGTCGGGCATATTCTGGGTACTCTGCCCGGGTGCCCACCTTCCGCACCGACATCACCTCGATGCGCTCGTATCAAGTCGGCCGCCAGCTCGCCGACGTGGCGCGATCCCATGGGCTCGACCCGGCGGACATCGTCAAACTGACCGCCAATGAGAGTCCCGAAGGCCCGTTTCCAGGAGTGGCCGCGGCCGCGGCCGAGGTATTGAGCAGGTCGAACCGCTATCCGGACAGTGACTGCTGGGACCTCGGCCATGCCCTAGCAGACGAGCTGCAAGTCGACTTCTCCAACATCTTGTTCGGCGCCGGGACCATGGCACTGCTGACCGAGATCGGCACTCTGGCCGGCGGACACGGAACCAACATCGTTTACGGATGGCCGAGTTTCGTCATGTACCGGTTCGTGACTACCTGGGCGGGCTCAACTCATGTAGAAGTACCGCTGAGTGAGGACCACAGGCTCGATCTCGACGGGATGCGAGCCGCTATCGACTCGGACACACGAGTGGTCATCGTGTGCAATCCGAACAACCCGACGGGCACCATCAGGGCTGTCGAGGAGATCGAGGCATTCATCGATTCAATCCCGGATTCGGTGCTCGTCGTGGTCGATGAGGCATATCACGACTTCGTCACCGATCCCAGGTATCACACCGAGATCCCATTGGCTGTGAACCGCCCCAACGTGCTGGTGTTGCGCACGTTCTCCAAGATCTACAGCTTGGCCGCGCACAGAATCGGATACGCGATAGGCCGGCCCGACACCCTCGTAGAGCTACGCAAGGCTCAACCCCCGTTGACGGTGAGCCAGGTCGCACAGGTGGCTGCGCGGGCTTCATTGGGCCAAAACGGCGAGTTGGAGAGGCGACGCTCGGACAACAGCGCCCGACGCCACCACCTGATGGGAGCCCTTGCCGAGCGGGGGCTTCCCATGGCGGATAGCCACACAAACTTCATCTACTTCTCCCTGGGGAACCGCACCGATCAGGTGGTGGCGGCCATGACTTCTGTCGGAGTGCTGATCCGGTCGATGTCAGGGGATTGGGTGAGGGTGACCGTTGGCAACGACGAAGAGAATCGGCGCTTCGTGCAGACCCTGGACATGGCGCTTGCCGGAGGCTGATTTTGGAATCGGGGAGGGCGGGACCACCATTCACGCTGTTCCCCATTCGTTGATCCCACCCAGGAGTCGATCGTGAAGTCTGTCGTCGCGGTCCTTGCCAGCATGTCGCGACGGGCGCCGTGGATGGTTGTGACGGTGTCGCTCATCCTGTCCGGTGTCCTCGCCTCGTTCGCCAGTCAGATAGAGATTGCGACCGGAAACGAGGGTTTTGCCCCCGAAAGCGCAGAAATCTCCGCCCAAGAGAGAATCGCCGAGAAATTCGGCGATGAGAGCCGGGAGACCACGATGCAGATCGTCGTCCGCGAGGACGCGGGCGACGTGATCACCGTCGAGGGGCTCCGAACCGTGCAGGCCACCGTGGAGGCCATCCTCGCATCGGATGTCGGTGATCAGCTATCGGAGCGCTCCGAGCGCCCGGGTGTGATCCACTACCTCTCCGGAGTCGAGCAGGCCATGGCGGCTCAGGCGATTCCCATCGAGACGATGACAGATGAGATGGTCAAGCAGCTCTACACCGAGTCGCTCGATCCGGGCACCGGGTCACCTGAGCAGGTCTCCTTCCTGTCATCCCTCGTCTCTCAGGATTACGACTCCTCTTCGGTGAGCTCATCGGGGGGAATGGTTCTGGCCTTCGTGGGGTCGTTCCCGGGTGCTGACGCGGACGAATCGTTCAACGCACAGGCTGCCGCCGAGCAGGCACTCGCCCTGGACCTCGAAGGAGTCGATTCCGATCTCGAGATCAGGCCGTTCTCGTTCGGGCTCCTGGTCTCGGGAACCGATGAGTTCACTCAGGAGGTCGGCAAGCTCTTCGGGCTCGCCATCGCCGTGATCACATTGATCCTCGTCTTCGTTTACTGGCTATCACCGGGCAGGGAGCAGAGTTGGTTCGCTGCCATTCGTCGGCCCCTCACCGACATGCTGCTCACGCTGGCGACCATCGTCATGGCCATAGGAGTGATGCAGGGCATCGGGTATCTCCTGAGCCGGATCGGCGTCATCGATGCCTTCTCCGCACCGACACAGATCGTGCCGATCCTCCTGGTCGGCCTGGGTGTGGACTACGCCATCCACCTCACCGCGCGCTACCGCGAGGAGGTCGGCGAAGGTGAGACGGTCGATGGCGCCATGACCGGTGCGGTGACCTCGGTCGGCGTCGCTCTGACCCTGGCCACGGTCACCACGGTCATCGGGTTTCTCACCAACGTCTTCAACCCTGTCCCTGCGCTGAAGGATTTCGGCATCCTCGCAGCGGTCGGGATCATCGTTGCCTTCCTCTTGATGTTGACTCTCGTCCCGGCGGTGAGGACAATCCTCGACCGTCGTGCCGAGCGGAAGGGGACGCTCCCGGTCGAGTCGCTACAGGCTCATGGCGATCGGGTGCTCCCGAGGGTCATGGAGCGCCTCGCCCTTCTCGCCGAGCATGCTGCGATCCCCACGCTGGTCGTTGCCTTGTTACTCGGTGCCGCCGGCTTCTACGGGTTCACCCGGCTGGAGACCCGGTTCTCGTTCACCGACTTCCTGCCGGCCGACTCCCCGTATGTCCAGACCCTGGACATCCTGACCAACGACTTCGGTGGCGGATTCGGTGAGCAGACAAATGTCCTCGTCGAATCGACCGGCGACAAGGCGATCGACGCCGAGGTCCACAACGCCCTCGTCTCCGCCAACGCCAGCCTGGCGGCCATCGACGATGTCGCGACGACAAGCACCGAACAGGGCGAGTTCGTCAATGCCGCCTCCCCGATCTCGATACTCGGTCAGATGCTCGGGGGTGGGCCGTCGGAGACCCCAGCCGATGTCCTGGCCGCAGCGCAGCAGGCCGGTCTGCAAGAGGATATGAGTGTCGACGCCGGAAATAACGTGACGCCGCTCTATCAGGCTCTGATCGATGCGGCACCCGAGCAAGCAGGCCGGGTCATCGTCATGGGCGGTGGCGAGGTCGACGCACTCTTGTGGAGCATCACCACGACGGCCGGCGAGAATGTCAACGACCTACGAGCCGCGCTCGACGCCGCATTCCAACCAGTCGCTGATCTGGGTGTCTCGGCCGTCGATACCTCCGACAACATCATTGGCGACGTGGTGGTGACGCAGCTGACGAGCTCACAGAGCGTCTCCTTGTTCATCACGATCGCCGTGGCCGGACTCGTCCTGATCATCAGCTTCCTGCTGGAGTCACGTCGCTGGTTCTTGGGCGTCATCACCATCGCCCCGGTGGCGCTGGTGGTGCTCTGGACCTACGGGCTCATGTATGTGACCGGCATCCCATTCGGCCCGGTGACGGCGACGATCGCAGCCCTCTCCATCGGCATCGGCGTCCCATTCACCATTCACATCGCGAGAAGGTTCCAGGACGACCGTCGGGCATATGACGGCATGGAAATCGCAATGCGCTCGACGATGAGACACACCGGCGGGGCTCTGGCGGGGTCAGCCTTCACCACCATGGCGGGCTTTGGTGTCCTGATCACCTCCAGTCTCATCCCGTTCCGCCAGATGGGCCAGGTGACCGTGTATGCCATCGGCCTGTCGTTGGTCGCCGCCGTCTTGGTCCTGCCATCGATGCTCGCCTTGTGGGACGGCTGGCATCGTCGCCGCGGCGACCAGGTGATCGGGTCCGCGATGCCCGAAGAAGTTCGTGTCACCTGAGCGCTGATCGACCACAATGAGTTGTGGGCCTGACCGGCCCACCTGTTGTCTATGGATGCATCGCGAACCCGTATCGAGGCCAAACGTCTGAGGCCCTTGGTGGAAAGAGTCTTGAAGCGCTATCCGTTCCTCACCCGCGAGGTGGAGCATCTGGTCACACATTCGAATGTGATGTTCCGGGTCGTCACCGACAGTGGGCAGCAATTGGTCCTTCGAATCGGCACCCCGCATGCCAACTCCAGGGCCAACATCGAGCTCGAGGTGGCCTGGCTCGATGCGCTGAACGGTGAGACCGATCTCGAGGTGGTGAAGCCGATTCGAACCGTCGGCAATCGACTGATAGTCGATGAGTACGACGAGCACATCGACAAGGAGCGATCATGCGTCATGTTCTCTTGGGTCCCGGGACGACCTATGGCCGACGGCGCAGGGACATTTGCCTATCGGCTACTCGGTGAGATGTGTGGTGTCCTTCAACTTCACGGCAGAACTTGGGACCCTCCCCCCGACGCTGTTGTGCGGCGCTGGGACCGGGTCTTCTATTACGACGAGAGCTTTGATCCGGTGATCATCGACGACCCGAAGTACGCACATATCTTCAACCGGCCGCGCCGGGGAACCATCACGACCGCCCGATCAATCGCGGAGTCGGTCATCGAGGACTCATACAATCACCCGTCACCCCAGATCGTCCATGGCGACCTCCATGAGTGGAATGTCCACATCGCGCGCAGCCGACTCTTCGCGTTCGATTTTGAAGACGTGATGATGGCATTGCCCGCGCAGGACGTCTCCATCTGCCTCTACTCGTCGCGTAGCAGTGAGCTGCGAGACGACATTCGCGCCGCGTTCCGCAAGGGGTTCGAAACAGTGTCACCTTGGCCTGTCGTCGATGACAGCCAGTTGGACGGGTTCCATGCCGCCCGTCAGATCATGCTGATGAACTACGCGGCGCGGTCTCTGCCTACCGCGGAGGCCGACCAATTCATCGACCAGGTGATGCCTTGGCTCGAGGCCTATGTGAAGCGTTACGGGTGATGTGATGTTCTCGGACCGACGTCACGCCGGGGCCCTCCTGGGTGAGGCGATTACCGAGCTCGACCCCCACGAGCCGGTCGTGTACGCATTGCCTCGAGGGGGCGTCCCGGTCGGGTTCGAGGTCGCAGAGGTCTTGAAATGCCCACTCGACATCCTGGTCGTCCGAAAGATCGGCGTCCCCTACCAGCCCGAGTTGGCGATGGGTGCGATTGCGGAGAGAGGTGTCATCATCCGCAATTCCGACGTGATCACCCAGGCGATGATCGATGAGTCCGAGTTCGCCGATGTCGTGCGGCTGGAGAGACGAGAGTTGGAGCGGCGGGTCGCCATGTACAGGTCCGAGGCGGAGCCGATCCCGGCCACGGGACACACTGCGATTGTCGTGGACGATGGGCTGGCAACCGGCTCGACGGCGCTGGCAGCCGTGGCCGTGCTGGAGAGGCTCGGTGCCGCAGAGGTGTGGGTGGCAGTGCCGGTCGCACCGACAGACACAGTGATGCGACTGGCAAAACGCGCCAGCCGGATGGTGGTCTTGGAGCAGCCGGCCAGATTCGGAGCCGTGGGCTCCTGGTATCGGGATTTCACCCAAACCGGCGATGACGAGGTCCGGGACCTGCTGGCCCGATCTCGGCTACGGTGACGCCGTCTTTCCGCCCAAGAGAGGGATGTATGCCGTCACTGGAGAAGTTCTGCACGATCGAAGCCAGCATGGGGATGAACGTGATCGGAAAGGCACCCACCGGGATGAGGATCGACTTCCCCTTCGAGGGCACGGCCACCAGCGAGCATTGGGACGGCCAGCGGCCGGTCCGTGGTGTCGACTACGTGACGGTGAGGTCCGATGGGAACATGAGCCTCGACATCCACGTCACCATCGGTGAGAAACGCGAGAGTCTCTCGTACACGGCGACTGGCGTCTCGATCGCCCATGAGGATCAATCGGCCAGCCCGAAGGAGCTGATCGTCTTCGAGACCGGAAACGAAGCCCTGGCTTGGCTCAACAACGAGATAGGTGTCGCCTTTGGCCACGGCGCCCGAGGCAAGATCGACCTGGAGGTCTATCTGGTCAGGCCGTGAGACTCTGATAATGGCCGACCGACTTTGGCCGCGCGCCTCCCCTTAGACCTGGCAGGAGGGCGGTCTGGGGATCAACGTCAGTCGTCCCTCGTCGACTGGTGTCTCGTCTGGCCAAACAGACGCCGGTCGGTCGGCGGCTACCGCTCCGCCATTCAGCCCCGTCTCGGCTTTGAGTTCCGGCGTCTAATTCAATAGAACCTCCTGAAGTCCGGTGCTCTCTTCTCCAGGAAGGCCATGACTCCCTCGTGATGCTCCGGTGTCATGCCGAGACGACCCTGCTCGAGCATTTCCTGTTCCAGCCCTTCGGCGAATGTCAGACGGGCCGAGCCGCGTATCAACCGCCGGGTTGTGACGAGGGCGTCGGTGGGCATGTCGGCGAGCTTCTCTGCATATTCCAAGGCTTTTGGGACACTCTCCCCGGCTGGTGCGACCTCGACGCAGAGCCCGTGTGCCTTTGCTTCCTCGGCCGTCATCCTGCGGTTGGTCAACGCCATCTCCAGTGCAGTTGACACACCGAGGTGGTGGGGCAGCAGCCAGGTGGATCCCGAGTCCGGAGTCAGACCAATCGCCGTGAATGCCGATGTGAGATATGCCGTCTCGTCCATGACCCTGAGGTCGCAACCGAGGGCCAGGCCCATCCCGGCACCCGCGGCCACCCCGTTGACAGCGGCGACCGTAGGAATCGAGCAGTCGGCGAGGGCGTAGACCACCGGGTGAAACTCCTCGTCCAGATGGCGAGCAAGATCGGGCGACCCGTTGTCGTACTCCTCTGCGAAAGCGGACAGATCGGCTCCCGAACAGAACGCCTTGCCCCTGCCCGTCAGGACAACGGCCCTCGCCTCGGCCTGCGCCCGGCGGAGATTGGCGACCACGGCGGTCGACAGGGCGGCGTCGATGGCGTTGTAACGCTCCGGTCGATTCAAGGTGACAACCGCCACATCACCTGTCTTCTCATACGTCGTGCTCATGGGTCTCCTCGACCTCGCGAATCGTAAACGAGGGAAAACGTAGGTAACGATTGAAGTATCGCCTAACGTTGATAGCAATCTCGCAGCGGCAAGAGCCGCGAAACCATCGACCCACAAGGAGGCGTCGTGAACAAATCCGAGATGGCGGACAAGCTCGCCAGGAAGGCGGATCTCTCCAAGGCCAAGGCCGCAGAGGTCATTGACCACATCTTCTCCACCAAGGACGGGGAGGGGATCATCGCTGTCGAGCTGGACGCAGGCCGCAAGGTCAACGTCACCGGCTTCGGCAACTTCAGCCTCAAACACCGGTCGGAGCGTCAGGGACGCAACCCGGCCACGGGGCAGACGATCACCATACCGGCGAGGAAGTATGCGCACTTCAGCGCATCCAAGGGCCTCAAGGATCGGGTAGCGGACTAGCGCTCGACCTCTGAGTTTTGAAGCGGCGGGTCCCGGGGACCCGCCGCTTTCTTTTTCGACTACATGACCACTGCGAGTGTTTACCGTGGCGTCATGACACTCGACACCCATCGTTGGCGGGCCCCGGTCGCCATCGCTCATCGGGGAAGCAGGGTGTTGTGGCCGGAGAACACGATGGTCTCCTTCGCCGGTGCCATGGGTCTCGGTTACCGGCACCTGGAGACGGACCTCCACATCACATCCGACGGTGTCCTGGTGTGCTTTCACGACGATACCGTCGATCGCACCACGGATGGCCGTGGGAGGGTCGAGGATCTCAGCCTTACCCAGGTGAAAGGCCTGGATGCCGGTTACCGGCATCAAACACGGCACGGATTCCCTTTTCGGGGCAAGGGGATAACCGTGCCGACCCTGGAGGAGGTGATGGCGTCGTTCCCCGATGTCTCGGTGATCGTTGACCTCAAATCTGCCGGACTGGCTCGGCCCTTGGTCGAGATGATCGAGGCTCTCGAGATTCACGATCGTCTCATCGTCGGCTCGTTCTCAGACCGCCGGCTGGCAGAGTTCCGTGGGCTGACCAATGGGCGGGTAGCCACCTCGACCGGGCCCAAGGCGGCCAGGGCATTCGTCGTCGCCTCTCGAATCGGGTTTGGGGGGAACGGCCCGGCTTCGGCTCTCCAACTCCCCACGCATCGGAGTGGGGTGAGGGTCGTCAACAGACGCCTCGTGGACAGAGCCCACCGTTTGGGCATGCAGATCCATGTGTGGACCGTGAATACGAGGTCGGAGATGACCAGGCTGCTCGACATGGGAGTGGACGGGATCATCACCGACCGACCGGACCTCCTCAGGACGATCATGGAAGAGCGGGGGGAGTGGGCTGCATGAGAGCCTTGATCGCGGCCCTCCTACTCGGCGGTGCCTTCGGGACGGCATCGGCAGCCGTTGAGTCGATTGAGTCCGGGGTGATGACCATCGACATCGAGGTCGAGATCGGGGTGACCGCCCAATCGGTCGTTGCCCACCTCGTCTTCGACAACGATGAGGCCCTGACACTGCCACTCCTTGATCGCGGCGACGGGGTGTTTGGCATCGTCACCCAGCTCGAGGCCAAGAACTACATGGTTGTTTTCGAGATCCTCGGGCCGAATGGCGAGATCTCGGAGCCCGTCTCCCTGACGATGCTGGGTGCCGACCTCCGAACCGAATCGACTGGGACCACCGACGCTGAGGAGGACGACGGGTTGAGTGTCGACTCACGGCGACTGCTATGGCTGGCTGTGGCCCTCGGGGCCGGATCACTCTCCGTCCTCGCCATCTGGGTGCTCGGTGACCGTGACAAACCCGAGGAGGATGAGGAAGGGACCGACGCCACCTCCGACGACTCGGATGGCTGATCGGGTTCGTCTGGCCACTGCGGCCGACGCCGAGGACTTGGCCGACGTCCATGTCACCACGTGGCAGCGCGCCTATCGAGACGTGTTCCCTCCCGAGTTCCTCGCCGGGCTGGACCGACACCGTCGCATCCAATGGTGGCGCCGGCTGATCGATGATGGTGGGGAGGTGCACGTGGTCGGTGACCAGCGCGTGGTGGGGTTCTGTTCGGCGGGCCGCTCGGAGGATGCCGGCTGGGGTGAGATCTTCAGCATCTACGTCCACCCCGATCACTGGCGCTCCGGGTATGGGGGCGAGCTCCTCGTTGCCGGTGAGGAGAAGCTCAGAGCAGCAGGGTTCGACCGCGCCCTGCTCTGGGTCCTCGAAGGCAACGACGGGGCCCGACGTTTCTATGAGCGGCACGGGTGGGTCGTGGGAAGGCCCTTCCGGGTCGAGGAGATCGGTGGCGTCCAGGTGACCGAGGTCAGGTACGAGAAGTATCTCTCAGGCGAGTAGCAACGGCTGCGATGTCCTCCCGGTAAGTGACCTTCACATTGGCATGGTCACCAGGGACTGCGGCGATGACGAGGTCGCTGAAGCGCTCCACCACTTCTGCCGTGTCGCGGGCCTCGAAGCCGGATTCAGCCGCTCGTGCGTACGCATTCAGCAGCACCGGGCCGTTGAACACCTGTGGGGTCTGTGCCCGGCCGAGGCCCGCGACAGGTCTCATCGTTCGCCGGTGGACCATGAGCTCGTCAGCGCCGACTATCGGGACCGCTCCACCGTATTCGGCAGCGGTCACGAAGAGGGACTCGATCAACTCCCCGTCGACGAGAGGTCGAGCCGCATCATGGATCCCGATCAATTGTGTGGCTGCGTCAATGACGGCCAGCCCGGCGAGCTCGCTGAGGGTCCGCGTGGCGCCACCTGGGGTGATCACGACATCGAGCCCGAGACTTGCGATCGCTTCGACCCGGTCCGGGTGGCATACCAGCACACAGTCGTCTACGTGCTCTCTGACCGCGGCGATGGTGTGCGCGATCAGCGGTCGACCTGCGACCTCGATCGTGAGCTTGTCCGCCCCGAATCTCGAGCTCGAGCCGCCACCCACAATCACCATGGCCCGTGACGTCATCGTGGCGAGGGTACTTTGCAGTTGATGATCTCAACCGCCCGTCTCGCCGAGCGACTCACCGATGGCTGGGTTGCCTTCGACAAACACGGTCAACCGTTGGACCGGCCCATCCCATCAGGAATCGGCCTGGCGACGATGGTTGTCGCACCCGTGACGGATGCGTTGAAACACGTGGACCCCGAAGGGGTGATCACCGCCTCGATCGATCGTGACGAGATTTGGGCCGTCGAGGCCATCATCCTCAATGTTGTCGTCCTGGATCAGCTGGGTGATCGGGAGATGAGCATCGAGCACCTTCTCGATCAGGTCTACCTCCTCGGTCACCGGTGGGACGTCAGCCCGATTTCCTCCCCTTGAGTGCCCAATAGGCAAGGACTGCGGCGATTCCGGTGGCAACGGCCCCGGATGCGGCGATGGCGGGAAGCTTGTCCCTGAGCGTCACCTGGGACTCGAAGCGGCGCACCTCCCAACCCCGTTCGGCCGCTATGGCGGCGAGCTCAGAATCAGGGTTGACCACGACCGGGTGACCAACGGCCTCCAGCATCGGGAGGTCCGTGATCGAGTCGCTGTATGCATAGCTCGCCTCGAGGTCGATGCCCTCGTCGTCGGCCATCCTCCGCATTTCATCGGCCTTGCCCGACCCGTAGGCATAGACCTCCAGCTCACCCGTGTAACGCCCTTCCTCATCGACCGCGGCGCGGGTGGCGATCACGTCGTCGATGCCGAGATATCGACACAGGGGCTTGACGATCTCCTCGGGGCTGGCGGAGAGCACCACCACCCGGCGTCCGTGGCCACGGTGCTCCGCCATGATGGCCAACGCCTCGGCGTAGACGAGGGGGGCGACCACCTCATCGACGGTTTCCTCGACGAGCGCCTCGACCTCGGCTCGATCCCACCCTTTGGTGAGGCTGGTCAACTCTTCCTTCACACGTTCGAGTTGATCGTGATCGGCGCCAAAAGCCTGGTAGTAGGCCTGGGCGATACCGGCCTTCGCCAGGGTTGATCCCCTGAGCAAGCCGGCCTTGAACATCGGCCGGGTGAAGGCGAGTGTCGAGGACTTGGCGATGATCGTCTTGTCCAGGTCGAAGAACGCGACTGCGGTCACTCGGTCAAGTTAACCGGGCCCGCCACGAGGGTATTGATCCGCACCCGGACTCCACATATGTTCGGAGCATGGTTGGGATGGGGAGACACCCGATGCTCGGCATCCGTTCGCCGGACCCGATGCTGTCGATGGTGGCAGCGATCGGCCTCGGCGCATCGGTGGGCACCGCCCTGATCGTCGACATGACAGTGGCCATCGCATCAGGCGGCCGGCGAAATCTCAGGGACATCGTGGCGGACGGGCCGAGCGTCTCCGAGCTGAGCCCGGGCAGGTCGGGACTTGCCCTCATCTCTGGCGGGGGCGTCGACCCCGACATCGCCTCCGAAGTGATCGATCGTCTCGCCAGTCGGTGGCCGGCGGTCGTGATTCGCGTCGATGCCCCCGGCTGGCGGTTTCCCATCGTCCCGGTGACACCGCTCTATCCCGGCAGGCTGGTTCCTGCCCCAGCCCCTCTTCCGGGCGTGTGGCAGCCCTTGGTGAGCGGTCAGAAGCCACCCGGGCCCGGACCCGTTCTGCCTCGTCTTCGACCGGGTGTGCTGCGACGGTTGCTGAATGGGTCCTTGCCGAGAAGGAGCGGTTGGATCGAAGCCTGGCGACCGGTCTGGGAGATGCCATGGGCGTGATCGACAGAGTGAGCCGCGCGATAGCGGTCGGCGACACCGCATTCACCCCGAGCGAGCTCGCCTTAGAGGCAGAAAGGCTGCTGAGCACGGAGCTTTCCTGGCACACCACCGAGGAGGTCGACCGGGTTGTCCACCGTGTGATCGGCCTGGGCCCGATCCAGGAGCTGTTCAACGACGCGGAGGTAAGCGATGTGCTCGTCAACGGTCCCTCGGAGATCTGGGTCGATCGAGGGATGGGACTGGAGAGGACATCCCGAAGGTTCGGGTCCGAGGATGAGCTGGTCGCCACCATCGAGCGCGTGATCGCTCCCTTGGGGCTCCGGATCGACCGTGCGTCACCCATGGTCGATGCTCGACTCCCTGACGGCAGCCGTCTTCATGCCGTGCTTCCGCCGGCGTCGGTGGACCATCCCCTCCTGGCGATCCGACGATTCACCCAGCGGGTCGCCAGCCTCGATGACCTCGTCATGGCCGGGACTGCCAGCAAAGACCAGGCGGATCGTCTCATGGCAGGAGTCAAGGACCGGCAGACCATTGTCGTCTCGGGCGGCACCGGAGCAGGCAAGACGACGTTGCTCAACCTGCTGGTCGGTCAGATCGACAGTGGCGAGCGGCTGGTGACCATCGAGGACGCAGCCGAGCTGAGGCTTCCAGGTCACGTCGTCCGCCTCGAGGCGAGGCCGGCGAATGCCGAGGGGGCTGGTGAGATCACGATCAGGTCTCTCCTCAAGTCGGCCCTCCGCCTTCGACCCGACCGGATAATCGTCGGTGAGGTGAGAGGGCCGGAGGCGCTGGACCTCATCTCGGCTATGAACACCGGGCACCGTGGCTCGCTGACCACGGTGCACGCCAACTCTCCCTCCGAGGCGCTATTGCGTCTGGAGACGCTCGCACTCAGCGCAGGCGACACATCGGAGTCGGCGATATCGCGGCAGCTCAGGTCTGCCGTCGATCTGGTGGTGCAGATAGACAGGGTCGGGATCGAGCGGCGGATCTCCGCCATCAGCGAGACGGATGAGCTGTCCGGTGGGTCCCGATGATCACCACCGTTGGTCTCGCTGTCGGCTTTGCCTTGGGGGTCGATCCGCGACGGCTTGCCATCTTGGCAGGTGTGGCGTTCCTGCCATATGCGGTGGTCGGCCTGATCGCCCTCGTCGTGTGGAAGTCGAGGGCAGTCGAAGAGTCCCGGCCAGCCCTATTCTGTGAGGGCGTCGCCTCCGAGCTGAGATCCGGGGCCACCCTTCGCGACGCCCTCACCACATCAGTCACGTCGGTGGGGGCTCGGTCACATTCTCTCGGCTTGCTATCTGGTTCTCCGATGACGGAGGTGGCCGCCATTGTCGCCTCCGAGTTCCCCAACATCGGAGAGGAGCTTCGCCTGACGATCGTCAATGCGTCCCGTTCGGGCAGTGATGCGGCTGCCCTCTTCGATGAGATCGGATCGCTGGCGATCGCCCAGTCGGAGATCAGCCGGGAGGTTCGGGTGGCCACCGCCCCGGGAAAGCTCACGGCCCTGGTGCTGGTGGGGGCCCCGATGCTCTTCATGGCCTCACAACTTGGCTCGGGAGATCTCGGCCGGCTGCTCGCATCATCGGAGCAGCGGGTGGTGGCACTCATCGGGTTGGGTGTGTTTGCCTTGGGCTTCGGCATCTCTTCGCTCGTTCTCTGGAGGGCCGGCCGTTGACGTCGGTCCTCACCGCATGTCTCGGGGCCCTCATCGCAGGCCCCCTTGGCGCAGCAGCGGGTGCCCTATTGCCTCTTGCATCGAAGCGGCTCGCCAATCGCCCCGAGCCGGAGCCACCCATGACCCTCGTGCTGTTGCTGCTGCTGGTTGAGTTGCGCTCTGGGTTGTCGGTGCTCGCCTCACTGATCGAGGTCGCCGTCTCGTTACCCGAACACGAAAACCTGCGTCGTGTCTCGCGGGTGGCCCGTGTCTCCGGTCTCACCGCATCGCTGGCCCATGCCGATCACCGTCTGCGGCCGGTGATCGCTCATCTCTCCCGGGCACAGCGGTCCGGGGCGTCACTGAGCGGGACCGTGCGCCGTCTGCTCGATGGCGAGCTCGCCTCAGAAAGGGCCAGGCGGATCGCGAGGGCGCGCTCCCTACCGGTACTCCTGATGCTTCCCGTCACGCTCTTGATGCTCCCCGGTCTGATATTGGCGCTCTATGCGCCCTCACTCCTCGGCATGTTCGAAGACCTCACCGGGGTGCTCTCGTGATCTCCGCACTTCCTCCCGCACCGGTCGGCAACCGGATTGGAAGGAGTGTCAATGACACGTTTATGGAGTTGGGCGGTGACACGACTCGAGTCTGAGCGGGGTCAGGCGACCGTGGAGTACTTCCTGGTGATCCTCGCAGCCACCGCTCTGGCGATCATCGCGTTGAAGTGGTTGCAGTCGGGGAGTGGTGGCGGGATGCTCGGTGACCTGTTCGGAAAGGTCATCTCTTGGGTGACGAAGGCGTTCTGAGCGGCGATCGGGGCTCGGTCACGATCGAGTTCTTCCTGGTCATCCCGCTCCTGATCCTCGTGCTGGCGGCCGGGATCCAGGTGATCTCGGTGGCTCGCACCCGAATCGAGTTGCTCGGGGCGGTGAGGGAGGGCGCCCGTGTGGCGGCCACCACCCCAGATCCGGCCCGAGCGGTCGACGCGGTGCGGGCCGCGCTCGACCCGGGGGAGCGGGACCGTGTGCGAATCTCGGTGACACGGCCGGGAGCGGTGGGAAGGCCGGCGAGTGTCACCGCGAGGATCACGCATATGTTTGGAGTTCCGTTCCCGGCCGGTTTCGGGATCGAGGTGACGGCCACCGCCTCGATGCTCGTCGAGAGATGAGGGATGATGACGGCTCGCTGGCCATCGCCATGAGCGGGCTGGTGGCGGTCATTGCCGTGCTCGGTATGACGGTGACGTCAATGGGATTGGCCTACTCGGCAAGAGCCCAGGCGACCAACGCCGCCGATGCCGCGGCCCTGGCCGCGGCGGTCGCAACATATCCCCCTGCTGCGACGGCCGAGCCGACCGCGGCGGCTCGGGACATGGCCCGGCGTAATGGGGCGGAGCTGATCAGCTGCAGCTGCCCGATCGACGGGGGATTGGGCCTTCGAACAGTGGAGGTGGTCACCGGCGTGGCTATCGACGTGCCCATCTTTGGGATGCTGACGGTCGAGGCTGCGGCTCGGGCCGAGTTCGACCCGAGACTGTGGATCGATCGGTGACTGGTGTGCTGTGGCGGTGACCGAATCCCACCTGCCCGGTGAACGAGGTTAGAGCTCCGTCGTCACGGGTGGTCATCATCGCCGGGCCGTCCAGCGAACGATCTCTGAGCCGCGTCCGGTCGATGCCGCGGTCTCCGGGTCCCGGTGGAACCTCGCCAGAGCCCCTCCTCAAGGCCAGGACCCAGGAGCCCGCGGATAATCTCGGCGGATGGTCACACGATCGGATGCGATCCGGATGCTGGTGGAGCTGGCCAAGCTCACCGCGCTCGACGAGGGATCGCCGCAAGCGTTCAAGGTGCGCGCTTACGAGAATGCCATCGCGGGAATCGATGCCCACCCGGGCGACATCGAAGGGCTGTCAAAGGCGGAGCTGATCAAGATCAAGGGCGTGGGTGGTTCCACGGCCGACAAGATCCTCGAGTTGGACATGACCGGGACCGTGGCGAAGCTCGAGACTTTGCGGAAGATGTATCCGCCCAAGTTCGTCGAGCTGACCAAGATCCCCGGTCTTGGCCCCAAGACGTTGAAGATGATTCGCTCTCAACTCGGGGTGGTGGACATCGAAAGCCTCAAGGCGGCGATCGATGCCGAGCGCCTACGCGATCTCCCCGGTCTGGGGGAGAAATCTGAGGGGAAGATCAAGAAGGCCATCGAGCGTCTCGGGATGCATGGGAAGGACCGGAGGACACCGCTCGTGGAGGTCTACGGATTCGCCCACTCACTGGCGAACCGGATCGGCGCCACCGCGGGTGTCAGCGAGGCGGTGCCCTGCGGGTCGTTCCGGCGGTTCTCGGAGACGGTGGGGGACATCGACATCGTCGTGGCGACCTCTGACCCGGTCTCCGTTCATCAGACCGTCTTGTCATTCCCCGAGGTGGCCGACGTGGTTGGCACTGGGGAGACCAAGACGTCCTTCCTGACCAGGGAAGGTCTCCAGGTGGATGTGCGGACCGTGAAGCCGGACCAAGTCGGTTCGGCCCTCCTCTATTTCACCGGATCAAAGGCGCACAACATCCAACTGAGACAGAAGGCCATGGACCGCGGATGGCTGCTCTCCGAGTACGGGCTGTTCGACGAGGACGTGGTCGTCGCCTCGAAGACCGAGTCAGAGATCTACGCCGCCCTTGGCATGGGATACATCCCACCGACGCTCCGGGAGGGTGGGGGAGAGGTCGAGGCAGCCGTCGCCGGAGGATTGCCCGACCTCGTGGCGCGTGCCGACATACAAGGTGACCTCCACTACCACTGCGATCGCTCCGGGGATGGCCGCTCGTCACTGGAGGAGATGATCGGGGCGGCGATCGACGCCGGGTATCGCTACGTCGCGTTCACCGATCACGGCGAGGACCTCGCCATCAACGGATCGACCCGTGAGCAGATGATCGAGCACCGTGAGAAGATCCGTCGGCTCAACGATGAGACACCGGAAATCGAGATACTCTTCGGCTGTGAGTTGAACATCGGCCCCGATGGAGGACTCGACTACGACTCTGGGTTCCGGCTCGAGTTCGATTATTGCGTGGCCTCGATTCACTCCCACTTCGACCTTCCCAGGGACACACAGACTGCACGCATCCTCAGAGCGCTCTCCGATCCGAGTGTCAACGCGATCGGACATCTGAGCGGTCGATATGTCGGACGCCGGCCCGGCGTCGAATTGGACATCGAGGCGGTCATCGAAGGTCTTGCCGTGACAGGGGTTGCACTCGAGATCAACGGAGCACTGGACCGTCTCGATGCCACGACCGATGTGGCGCGCCAGGCGGTCAATGCAGGCGTCGATGTGGTGATCGACACGGACTCCCACCACGTGTCCGATCTACGCCGAATGGGATACGGGGTGCTCTATGCGCAGCGTGCATGGGTCACCAGAGACCGGGTGATCAACGCCTTGAACGTCGATGACTTCTCGAAGTGGTTCACGAGACGACGCGGATAGGATCCGCGGATGGCCAAGCAGTTCAAGGCGCCCAAGACGGTGACGTGGATCAGCCTGTGGCTGGGGCGACGGGGAGTGGGTCGGCTCACGACGCTCACCACGCTCGGCCGGCGGTCAGGAGTGCTGCGAGAAGTCCCCGTGTCGCCGATCACACTGGACGGTGTCGAGTACCTCGTCGCTCCATACGGCTCGGTTGGCTGGGTGGTCAACGTGCGGGCCAACCCCGAAGTCATCATCAGGAGCGGCAAAGACATTCGACACGTCCGACTCGATGAAGTGACCGCCCAAGCTGCCCAGGTGGTGGAGGCTTACTACCGTCGGGAGTCGTTTCCCCGCAAGTACATGGACGTTCCCGGCGAGGCGACGGTCGACGACTTTGCCGGCGTGTCCCACCGCTTCCCCGTGTTCCGGATAGTCGAGAGTGCCTGACACGATCCTTGTAATTCAGCAGGGGATTGATGAAGCTGTCCGGGTTGGCGACCTCATCCAAGGAGACCTCCCCGGTGGCATCCACCTTCGTCCTCGACACCTGTGTACTGCTCGCCGACCCCAACTCATTGTTCCGCTTCGATGAGCACGACGTCGTGCTTCCTCTCGTGGTGGTGGAGGAGCTCGACCGGAAGAAGACCCGGCTGGACGAGGTCGGCGCCAACGCCCGTGGGGCGATCCGACTGCTGGAGGACCTGGGCGCATCCGCATCCGGGGGAATGCGTGAGCCGGTCCGAATCCCCGGCGGGGGGACCTTGCGGATCGAGTTGAACAGCATCACGTCGAAACGGCTGCCCGTCATCCTCGATCCAACCACACCCGATCATCGGATCCTCGCCACTTGCCTCAATCTGTCGGAGAGCATCGACGCCGTGCTCGTGACCAAGGATGCAGCGCTGCGCATCAAGGGCGCCCAGCTCGGAGTCAGAGTCCAGGACTACCGCGCCGATACCGTTCCCGTCGAGCAACTCCACTCGGGAATCGTCGAGCACCACGTGGACGGTCACACCATCGATCGTCTCTTCGACGAGGGAAAGATGGAGATCGAGGGGGTAAACGCACCGGTCAATGAGTTCGTGGTGTTGCGTCATGGCGCCTCGAGGTCGGCGCTTGCCCGGGTGGTCCAGGCCGAGCCCACCGTCGTGCTCGAGCGAATGCCAACCCATGTGCGCGCATTTGGGGTCGAGCCGAAAAACGTCCGTCAGGCAGTCGCACTGCATCAGCTTCTGGATCCGGACATCCCGGCGGTGTCGATCATGGGTATGGCGGGCACCGGAAAGACCTTCCTCGCCCTGGCTGCGGCCCTCGAACAGGTCCTGGAGCAGGGTCGTTATCGCCGGGTCTCGGTCTACCGGCCGCTCGTCGCCGTTGGCCGTCAGGAGCTGGGATACCTCCCGGGCGACCTCAATGAGAAGCTTGCCCCATGGATGGCCGCAGTTCACGACAACTTGTATGCGTTGTTCTCAGACGCCGGAGTCGACGGCGCCCGCAGCGCCATCGAAGAGCTGGTCGACAGGGGCGAGCTGGAGATGGCCGCGGTCACCTACCTGCGGGGTCGGTCGATCACAGGCGAGTTCGTGATCATCGACGAGGCACAAAACCTCGAGCTGTCCACGCTCAAGGTCATCCTCACCCGGATGTCTCGTGACTCCAAGGTGGTGTTCTGTGGAGATCTGTCCCAGGTGGACAATCCATATATCTCACCGTACGGGGGCATGGCGGCCCTCATCGAGAAGTTCAAGGACTCAAGCCTGTTTGCTCATGTGACCTTGGAGCGAACCGTGCGCTCACCGTTGGCCGAGATGGCGACGAAGGTCCTTTAGCCTGGCTCAGGCCTGAGTCATCCCCGTTGCATACGTCCAAATGATCAATAGTGATCACCGGCGCATTAGGAACGCGTTGACCTTTCCCTGCGGGCCTGGAGGAGCTCGGTGGCACGCTCGATCGTGATCCCCTCCGGTGAGTCCCCCTGCCGTAGGGAGGCATTGATCTCTCCGTCGGTGACGTAGGGGCCGTACCGGCCCGAGCGGAGCGTTACCGTCCTACCCGAGACAGGGTCGGTCCCGAGCTCTTTGACCGTCGACGCCCTCGTCTGTCCCCTGCGCTTTGGTGGCTCGGCCAGCAGCTTCATGGCCTCTTCGACGGTCAGGGAGAACAGCTGATCCTCGCTCTCGAGACTGCGACGGTCATCACCTCGCTGGATATAGGGGCCATAACGACCATTGAGCGCCGTGATGTCGATTCCCTCATCGTCTGTCCCCACGCTCCGTGGGAGTGATAGAAGCTTGAGGGCATCGTCGAGGCCGAGCTCATCGAGTGTCATCGTCCGGAAGAGAGATGCCCGCTTTGGCCCGGACTTGCTGGCTTCGTCCGAGTCACCAAGCTGCACATACGGACCGAAACGCCCGGTTCTGGCAAATACGGTCAGACCGCTCCCCGGATCGGTGCCGAGGATCTTGTCGCCGGCGGCTTGCCGCTCGAGCAATTCGACTGCCCTGTCGACAGTGACTTCATCGGGCGCCAGGTCACCTGGGATCGAGCCACGCTCCTCGCCACGTTCCACGTAAGGCCCATAACGGCCAATCCTGGCGACGATGGCGCGGCCCTCGGAGTCGACGCCGATCGGGATCGAGTTGATCTCTCGAGGGTCGATGTCGTCAAGACGCGCCGCCACCCTCTCCTTCAAGCCATCCTCTCCGAAGTAGAAGGCGGTCAACCAAGGAACCGTCTCTTCTTCACCCTCGGCGATACGGTCGAGATCCGCCTCCATGGCTGCGGTGAACTCGTAGTCGATCAGGTTGGGGAAATGGTTCTCCATCAGCCCCACAACACCGAACGCGGTGAATGTCGGGACCAGGGCCGTGCCCTTCTTGAAGACATAACCGCGGTCCTGGATCGTGGTCATGATGGACGCATATGTCGAGGGTCTCCCGACACCCAGCTCCTCGAGTCTTTGCACCAACGACGCTTCGGTGTAGCGGGCGGGCGGGCGGGTCTCATGCCCGGTCGGCTCGAGACGCTCCACTGCGATGGCGTCATCCTCGGTGAGTGGGGGAAGGATCTTCTCCCGGTCGTCCAGCTCCGATTCGGGGTCATCTGCGCCCTGGACGTAAGCCCTGAGGAACCCGGGGAACGTGATGGTCCTACCGCTCGCCGCGAAGAGGACCGATTCCTCATCGCTGGTCTTGGCTCCGAGCCGCACCGAGACGGTCACCCCCTTGGCGTCCGCCATCTGGGATGCGACCGTCCGCTTCCAGATCAGGTCATAGAGGGCGGCCTCGTCGTGTCCGACTTGTGTGGCCACCCGTTCGGGCGTGAGGAAGTCTCCAGCGGGACGGATCGCCTCGTGGGCCTCCTGAGCGCCTTTGGCTTGCTGCCCTGCGTAGCTGCGCGGAGATGGGGACAGGTACTCCGGGCCGTACAGCTTCCTCACCTGGGAGCGGGCGGCCGTCACCGCGACCCCCGACAATTCCGCCGAGTCGGTGCGCATATACGTGATGAAGCCGCTCTCGTAGAGACGCTGGGCGACCGACATCGTCCGTGATGAGGAATAGCGGAGTTTGCGTCCGGCCTCCTGTTGCAGCGTCGACGTCCTGAAGGGGGGATACGGCTTCCGGGTGTAGGGCTTGGGTTCGACGGAGATGACCCTGAACTCGGAGTCACGCAACCCGTGTGCCAGCCTCGTCGCCGTCGCCTGGTCGAGCACGAGTGCGCCCTCTTTTGGCCTGCCGCCGGCGTCGAAGTCGCGCCCGGCCGCCACCCGCCGGTCGTCGATTGACAGCAACGTCGCCGCAAACCTCGCATCGAGGTCGTCGGCCCGGGCGAACTTTCCCTCGATCGACCAGTACCCGGCGGGCACGAAAGCCATCCGCTCCCGTTCCCTCTCCACCACGATGCGGACGGCGACGCTTTGGACACGGCCGGCTGAGAGCTTGGGCTGGACCTTCTTCCATAGCACCGGCGAGACCTCGTACCCGTAGAGACGGTCGAGGATTCGTCGGGCCTCTTGAGCGGACACGAGTCTCTCGTCGAGCTGGCGCGGGTTCGAGAACGCCTCCTCGATGGCCGGCTTGGTGATCTCGTGGAACACCATCCGACGTACCGGCACCTTGGGTTTGAGGACTTCTACGAGGTGCCATGCGATGGCTTCACCCTCCCGATCCTCGTCCGTGGCGAGATAGAGCTCGTCGGCGTCCTTGAGCAGATCCCTCAGCTTCTTGACCTGGTTCTTTCGCTCCTTGGGCACCACGTACAACGGGGCGAAGTCGTTCTCCACATTGACGCCCAGGCGGGCCCAACCCTCACCTTTGGCGCTGGCTGGGATCTCGGAGGCCGATCTCGGCAGGTCGCGGATGTGGCCCATCGACGACTCCACGGTGGCATCAGAACCCAGGAAAGAGCGGATGGTCCGGGCCTTCGTGGGTGACTCGACGATGACAAGGCTCTTCGGCATTGGCTGGCAGTTGACACCAACTTGGACGCCTATGTCAATCTCTCCGGTGATGTCCTACCCTCTGATTACCGTGTGAATGTGAGCAGATACGTGGCCCTCGAAGGCGTCGACGGGAGTGGCAAGAGCACGGTCGCCCATGCCCTGGTGGAACGTCTGGTCACTGCCGGCTTCGAGGCGATGACGGTCCGCGAACCTGGTGGCACACGTCTTGGCGAGCAGATCCGTGAGTTGCTGTTGGACTCGGAGAAGCTTGACGACTGGGCGGAGGTCTTCCTGTTCGCGGCCCAACGTGCCGAGCTGGCCCGGGAGGTCGTGGCCCCCGCCCTTGCCGCCGGAATCTGGGTGGTCTCGGATCGCTCCTACTTCTCCTCGATCGCCTATCAAGGGCGGGGGCGAGGGGTTGGCGAGCAGAAGGTGAGGGCCATTAACGAGATGGGTCTCGAGGGAGTCGTTCCCGATCATGTCTTTGTCTTGGACGTCGATCCAGCGGTCGCGTTGGCACGTCAGGGCAGACCCGATCGGATCGGGAGAGAGGGGGTCGACTTCCAGAGCTCGGTGCGCGCGGCCTATCTCGATCTGGCCACCCAGGACGACAAGGTCGAGGTGATCGAAGGGTCGTTGTCGGTTGATGAGATCGTCACCCACATGATCCGAGTGATTCTGTGAACGACCTCTTCGCCGGTGTGATCGGTCACCATGCCGTTGTCGAGCTGCTCAGGTCCGAGCTGGAACGGCCGGCTCAGGCATATCTGTTCACGGGACCGCAATCGATCGGCAAGGAGCTGTTGGCGACGCGTTTTGCCGCGGGTCTTCTGGGTGGTCTCGCTGACGAGCGAACACGACGGCTGGCACTTGCCTCATCTCACCCCGACTTGACCGTGGTGGAGCCGGAGGGGGCCGCGGCCCTCGGCGTCGATCAGGCTCGCGATGTGGTCTCGCGGGCGTCGATGACACCCATCGAGGCACCTCGAAGCGTGTTCCTGTTCCCCGACGCCGGGGCGATGACCGAACAGGCTGCCAATGCCCTGCTCAAGACCCTCGAGGAGCCGTCGTCGCAGGTGGTGTTTCTTCTCGTCGCCGAATCCGAGGACGACTTCCCGCCCACTGTGGCGTCCCGGTGCCGGTCGGTCCACATGGGAAGAGTGCCGTTTGCCGAGATCATCGAAGCCCTGGTCGAGCGTGGGCTCGAGGAGGGGGCTGCCAACAACGTGGCAGCGGTCTCCGGTGGCCGGCCTGGGCTCGCCCTCGCCTTGATGAGCCGGCCCGAAGTGGCCAGGTTTCGAGAGATGTGGCTTTCGATCCCGAGTCAGGTCAGCCCGCACCCGGGTGATGGCCAACGTTTGGCCTCGGAGGTGCTCAGGGGGCTAGAGCCTTTGGTGGACGACGCGGTCCCTGCCGACCTCGCCAAGGACAAGGCACAACGTGCACGACGCCGTGCGGAGCTGTCACTTCTGGTTGGCGGGCTGGAGATCCTGGCCTCGTGGTACTCCGACTCCGCCGCGCTGCAATTGGGAGGCCCGATTCGCAACGGCGACCTCGATCTGGCCTCACTGACCGAGGTGTCACCTCGGAAGGCGGTGTCCGCGACGGAGGCCGTGCTCGACGCGGTGGTCGACATCCAGGCCAACCTGCGTCGCGAGCTGGTGTTGGCCAACCTGTTTGCCGGCTTGGGCTCGGAGGGATGACGCTGGTGTGCATTGAGCACCGCCCTGGATCGTTCAATGCACCCCAGATGGCCGAGGCATCCGAGGCGCCCTAAAATCATCTCTCCGCCGGAGTAGCTCAGTGGTAGAGCAATTCACTCGTAATGAATAGGCCAGGGGTTCGACTCCCCTCTCCGGCTCCGGCTCGTTGCACCGGCAGTACCGCGGAGGTGGTAGCCGGTTCCGTGACCAGGTACGAGCTTTGCCGGGCACGGGGCTACCGTGCCGATGGATGGCGGACAAGGCGGACTTCGAGCGAGACGCCCTGCAGTACTCGCGGCAGCTGTTCTCCGCCGCAATGCGCATGGCCAGGAACGCCGCCGACGCAGAAGACCTGGTTCAAGAGACATACCTGAAGGCGTACAGGGCGTACCACACGTTCGAGGAAGGCACCAACCTCAAGGCATGGCTGTACCGGATTCTCACCAACACCTACATCAACAAGTATCGCAAGGACACCAGACGTCCCAATGAGGTCGATCTAGGTGACGTCGAGGACCTCTATCTCTACCGTCGCATAGGTTCCGAGGAATCGGCCGAGGCTGCCCGAACTACCGAGGATCGCGTGCTGGACGGCTTGGTCGAATCGGAGATCAAGGAAGCTGTCGAGGAGCTGCCCGAGAGCTTCCGGATGCCGGTGCTCCTGGCCGACCTCGAGGGCTTCTCCTACAAGGAGATCGCCGAGATCCTCGACATACCGATCGGCACGGTCATGTCACGACTTCACCGAGGAAGAAAAGCGATGCAGAAGCGGTTGTGGGAGTTTGCAAGCAAGCGCGGGCTCGTGCCCCAGGACGCCGAAAGACCATGAGTCACAACTGCGATGAAGCAAGCCGACAGCTCTATCGGTACCTCGACGACGAGCTCGACCAGCTCACCGCCGCTCGAATTCGGGTGCATCTCGAGGAGTGCAGCGGTTGTTTCGGATCATTCGAATTCGAACGACGGCTCAAGGGCGTGATTCGCAGCCACCTCGAGGAGGACATGCCCGAAACCCTCGTCGCGAGCGTCAGGGAGCTCATCCGTGAGGAGCAGGCACAGGAGCATTCGTAGGTCGCTGTTCGACTTGGCTGCCGGTTAGGCTGAATGAATGAGCCGACAGCAACGTAAATCGTCCATGCTGCTGCTCGTCATCATGATCTTGATGATGCTTTCCACGTTCGCCGGCACGGCCGAGCAGGCTTCCGCCCAAGGCGACGGCGACGAGGTGACCACCACGACAGTCAGCAGTGGTCTGAGCCCCGCAGTCTCCGTCGACACGACCGAGAGCGCACCTGTTGAGACGGACTGGACCTACCGGTACATGGTCCCGGCTGCGTTGGTGCTCGCCGTCGTGATCATCGTCCTCACCGCGATCAAGTACTTCACCGAGGTCGTGCGCAAGCGTTACCGCATCATCGAAGAGTGATGACCTCACGGGCCGGTGGCGGTCACCTGATCGGCCGGCTGGCCGGCACTTACCCACTCGCTGAGACCTATCACATCGGCTCGCTCACCGAGGAGATGGAGAGAGTCACGTCCGAGGTCTCGCCTATCGTGGCCGAGACCACCGGGATGACGTTGGCGGGGTCACCACGAACGGTTGTCATCGACCGGACGGCCTGGATCGAGCGCAATGTGTCGGCCTTCGCCCATTTGACGGCGCCGGTGCGGAAGAAGCTCGAGGAGCGCATGGCCCTCGCCGGGCGAGGACAAGGGGCGACGGCAATGGCCCAGCGGCTCATGGACACCGAGACGAAGGCCATCCTCAGTGTCCTCTCACGGCGCGTCCTGGGCCAATACGAGCTGGTTTTGCCCACCGGAGAGCAGGGAGACGTGGTGGCGTACGTCGGACCGAACATCCTCCAGCTCGAGCGAACCCATCAGTTCAAACCGTCAGAGTTTCGCTATTGGGTTGCCCTTCACGAGCTCACCCATCGCGCCCAGTTCCAGGGGGTCCCCTGGATGCGTGGCTACTTCATGAGTCTCGTCACCGAGCTAGTCGAGGCGTCTACCCCGGAGTCAGGCGTTCTCGGGAGGGTCATCGAGGAGGTCGGTGAGCGACGTGCCTCCGGCCGGCCGGTGATCGATGAGCGCGGGCTTCTGGGACTCTTTGGCTCACCGGAGCAGAACGCCATGGTGGACAAGGTCCAGGCCTTGATGTCGCTGCTCGAAGGTCATGGGCACGTGGTCATGGATCGGATCGGGGCGGAGCGCCTCAAGTCGCAGGCTCGGATGAGCCGGGTTCTCAAGACGCGCCGTCTCGACAAGCGAACGGCGACGTTCTTCAGGCTCACCGGGCTGGAGATGAAGATGAAGCAATACAAACAGGGAGAGCTGTTCGTCCTGACCGTGGAGCGGGAGGCTGGGTGGGATGCCCTCGGGATCGCCTTCCAGGGGGCGAGCAGTCTTCCCGACCTGAGCGAGATCGAAGACCCGCGGTCATGGCTGCGACGCGTCGCCTGACGCGGCTCGTCAGCGATGCTCTGACCCGCCTCAGGCTTCCGGAGGCGCCTCTGATCGTGGCACTGTCCGGTGGAGCCGACTCGGCGGCCCTTGCCTATCTCGCGTCCCAAGCGGGGGCCAAGACGAGCGCCCTGCATGTCGATCACCAGCTACCAGGGTCGGCGATGATGCAGAAAGCTGCGCAAGACATCGCCGCCCAGCTCGAGTTGCCGATCGAGATCGCGGTGGTGTCGCTGCCTGATGGTCCCTCACCGGAAGGTCGTGCCCGGGAGGCGAGGTATCGCGTATTCGAGAGCTCGGACCTGGCTCTGCTCACCGCCCACACTCGAGATGACAATGCCGAGACGATCCTGATCAATCTGATCAGGGGCGCAGGTCCTTCCGGGTTGACCGGCATCCCCGAGCACCGTCCTCCCCATATCTACCGCCCAATGCTGGCGATCGGCAGAGAAGCGACCCGTGAGATAGCAGCTCTCGCCGGCCTCGCATTCATCGACGACCCGATGAACGCCGACGTCACCCTCGCCCGTAACCGCATTAGGCGTCATTTGCTGCCGCTGCTCCGGGAGATGAACCCGCAGGTGGTGGAATCCCTGGCCCGCGCCGCGGACACGATTGGCCGGGACACGGCGTTTCTCGATGCACTTGCCTCCCCATACGGCGCGGGCGGATCGATCCCCGTCTCGGTGTTGGCCACACTCCCGAGACCGGTGGCCGATCGGGTGCTGGTCGGTCTTCTGGAGAGTCATGAGATCGGGCCCACATCCGACAGGGTCGACCGGCTGTGGTCGGTGGCCAAAGGTGAGTCGGAGAGACAGGAGCTGGCCGGGGGGCGCTCGGCGGCGCGAAGGGGCCCCCTTCTGACCATCGAGTAGGCCGCCTGGTGGGATCGGAGCGTGTTCGCTGGCGGCCCGTCTCGCAAATACTTGTGGCGTCTCTCCGGCCCTCAACGCCCCTGGCTGCGTCGAAGTGCTCGCCGCAGCTCCCCGGCTGCGACTGCGCGCTACTCCTTGCCAGATGACGCCGATGGCTCGGACACACGCGCACACTATTTGCGCGACAGACCACTAGTTTGCGAATTCACCGCCAAGGAACCGGATGAACATCACACCCCTGATCACTGCCGAGGAAATCGATTCGAAGCTCGCCGAGATGGGCAAAAAGATCTCCCAGGACTACGCCGGCAAGGAGGTTCTCTTGGTCGGTGTCCTCCGCGGCGCTTTCATGGTGATGGCCGACCTCGCCCGGTACATCGATCTTGCCTGTGAGTTCGACTTCATGGCCGTCTCCTCATACGGCGCCTCGACGCAGACTTCCGGTGTGGTCAGGATCCTCAAAGACCTGGACGAGGAGATCGAAGATCGTCATGTGCTGATCGTCGAGGACATCATCGACTCCGGTCTCACCCTCAACTATCTCATCAAGAGCCTTCAGGTTCGCAAGCCCGCCTCTCTCGAGATCGCCGCCCTCCTCGTCAAAGAGGGCATCCAAAGGGTGCCTATCGATGTCAAGTACGTCGCCTTCCCGATCGGGCCGGAGTTCGTCGTGGGTTACGGGCTCGATTACGCCGGCAAATACAGGAATCTCCCGTATGTGGGTTTGATGGGGGAAGAAGTCTGATCGATCCGGGGTTCGACTATTGGTCCTGGAGTCGTACCATCTGCGCCAACCCCTCAACGACAGAGGTCTTGTGAACCGCACCCTTCGAACCCTCATCGTGTACGGATTGTCGATCATCCTGGTCGCAGTCCTGTTCTCGTGGTGGTTCGAGCAGGTGGCGGGGCCCGAGGAGATCCCCATCTCGCAATTCGTCGAGAACGTCGAGGACGGCGACTACGGCGAGGTGGTGCTCCTGGCTCGTTCCAAGCGCGCCCAGGGCCGTCTCGTCACCAGTGACGCGGAGCCGGGCCTCTTCGACCAGGTGGCCACCTACCCGGAGGGGTTCGAGACCGAGCTCACCGACACTCTGTCCCGATCGAGCGTCGAGTGGTCCAGTGACGAGGAGCCTGCCGGCTTCTGGGAGCTGCTCATCGGCTTCTTGCCATGGCTCTTCCTCCTCGGGTTCATGGTCTTCATCTTCATGCAGATGCAGGGTGGCGGTAACCGGGTCATGCAGTTCGGCAAGTCGCGGGCCAAGCTGGTGGGCAAGGAGCATCCCAAGGTCACTTTCGAGGATGTGGCCGGTCTGCAAGAGGCGAAGGAAGAGCTCGAAGAGATCAAAGACTTCCTCGCCAACCCGGATCGATATCGTCAGATGGGAGCCAAGATCCCCAAGGGTGTCCTCCTATTCGGGCCACCCGGGACGGGCAAGACCCTTCTCGCCCGGGCGGTGGCCGGTGAGGCTGGTGTCCCATTCATGGCCATCTCCGGCTCTGACTTCGTCGAGATGTTCGTTGGAGTCGGTGCGGCCCGTGTCCGCGACCTGTTCGAACAGGCCAAGCAGAGCGCGCCTGCGATCGTCTTCATCGACGAGATCGATGCCGTGGGACGTCATCGTGGCGCTGGTCTGGGCGGGGGCCACGACGAGAGGGAGCAGACGCTCAACCAGCTTCTCGTTGAGCTCGACGGGTTCGAGGGCAACACAGGTGTCATCGTGATGGCGGCCACCAACCGTCCCGACATCCTCGATCCGGCTCTGCTCCGTCCCGGGCGATTCGACCGGCAGATCACAGTCGATGCTCCTGACATAGAAGGCCGCGAGGCCATCCTGACTGTCCACGCACGGGGCAAGCCTTTGGCCGACGAGGTGGATCTGAAAGTCCTCGCCCGCCGCACCCCAGGCTTTACCGGGGCCGACCTCGCCAACCTGATCAACGAGGCGGCGCTTCTTGCCGCCCGCAAAAGGACCAAGCAGATCACCATGGTCGAGCTCGAGGAGGCAATCGATCGCGTGATCGCCGGACCGGAGCGCAAGACACGGGTTCTGTCCGATGACGAGAGGAAGGTAATCGCCTATCACGAGACCGGCCACGCGTTGGTCGGATACGCGATGCCAAACTCTGACCCGGTCCACAAGATCAGCATCGTGTCTCGAGGTCGGTCGCTCGGCCACACCCTCGCCCTTCCCACCCACGACAAGTACCTGTCCCGGCGTAGCGAGCTCGTCGATCGTCTCGCCATGCTGCTCGGTGGCAGGACGGCGGAGGAGCTCATGTTCGCCGACCCGTCGACCGGTGCCGCCGACGACATCGAGAAGGCCACGACGCTTGCCCGCCGCATGGTCATGGAGTATGGGATGAGCGACGAGCTGGGCCCGATGCAGTATGGGCGGCCCAATGGCGAGGTCTTCTTGGGTCGCGACTACTCACGCCAGCAGGACTACTCCGACGAGGTGGCCGCCTTCATCGATGCCGAGGTACGGAAGATGATCACGGCAGCGCACGTAGAGGCCAGAACAGTCCTCGAGCGCCACCAGGACGCCCTGGATCGCATGGTCGAGAAGCTCCTGGAGAAGGAGACGGTGGGCCGCGACGAGGTGGCCCAGATCTTTTCAGACGTTCCCAAGTGGGAGCACGCCCTGGACGGCTCAATGCGAATCAAGTATCCGGACCAACCGGTGCTCCCCCAACCGAAGGAAGAGCTCGCCGCGGCGGCCAAGGCCGACGATGAGCCACAGGACGTCACCGAGTCGTTGAAGTTGGGCCGCAAACTGCCTCGCACCAAGGGACGGCCGGCCGAGGCCTGAGACTCAGGCTCGGCTGATCATCAGGTCGCCAGAGACCGATTTCGCCCTTATCGAGATCACTCGCTCCGGAGCGCCCTCACGTGGTTCCGGCTCGGGAAGGTTGAGACGCCCGGAGAGCAGGTTCACGTCGAGATCGACATCGGAGCCCCGCGGTATCCCCACCGTGATCGAGCCGGACATCGACTTGAATGCGGCGGTCTTCCCGGTGAGCCGGGAGATGTCGATGTCCCCCGAGACGGTGTTGACATTCATGGCCGCCTCCGAGTCCTCGATGTGGACGTCACCGGAGGCCGTCGAGATGTTCACGCTGCCGCGGCACCTGTCGATGAGCAGCGACCCTGACGCCGAGGTGAGCCGGAGCGTCTTGTTGACCGAACCGACCTTCACATCACCACTGGCGCTCTTCACCACGACGGTCTCAGCGGTGTCGATCTCGATGTCACCTGAGGCCGTCTTCACCTCGACCCTGTTGAGAGGGAGCTCACAGTCGACTCTCGCCGAGGCTGCACCTACATAGACGTTGCTGCCTTCCGGCGTCTCGATGGCAACGAAGGACGAGCCGCGGGACAACCACGGAGTGTTCTTTTCGGAGGAGGCGACGATGGTGTTGCCCCGCTGCTCGACGTAGAAGTCGGCGTCCTGGGTCTCCACAGTGACCTTGACCGTCCCCGGCGCACCGCGTGTCACATCGACACGCCCGGACTGGATGCGCACCTCGATTTCGGGCGTGCCGTCGATTGAGAACGTCTCCTGGATCACAGCTGGATCGTGGTCTTGCGTCGTGTCCCGGCGGCACGACGGGCGTTGGCCTTGTGGGTCAGGACGTCCACAACGTAGGCGTTGATGGAGTCACCGGCATCGGCGGCCGCCTCGTTGACGAGGTCTTTGAGATATCCGGGGAGACGCACGGTGATGCGGGCCTCTTCCGGATCATCGACGCCTGGGGGGGGAGGAGGTGGGGGGGCGGCGGAGGGGTCGTCTCTGACAACGAGCTCAGGATCCCCGTCGACCAACTTGATATCTATGGTCTGTGTGTCGAGCTGTGAGGACACCTCGGCAACGGCCATGCTCACCACCTGCATCATGCTCTGTGTGATGGCGGGTCTGAGCGCCGCCATCAGATGGGCTCCCGCCTCGGCGATCTCGGCGCTCGCCACTCGAAGCTGGGTCTCAACGGCTGTCTCGAGGTCGGTGATGGCGTGGGAGAGCTGCATCAGTTGCGGCCCCTCATCTGACGGATGAGATTTCGTTGCTCGCGATACCGGACCCGTTCCTGGAGCAGAGCCTCGAGCATGTCTTGGGTGTAGATCAACATGGTTGTCTCCTTTGACGCGTTCTTGACATCTGGATGATGTCATAGTGATGTCACTGTACAGTCATCGAGACGTCGTGTCAACCCCATTTCCCGATTTTGCGGATTAGCTGGTCAGCGACCTACGTTCATTGTGCAATGAGCGAGATCGACACCGGCCGAATCGAGAAAGCCGTCAAAGAGATCATCGAGGCCCTTGGGGAGGATCCCGATCGGGAAGGCCTACTCGAGACACCAGAACGGGTGGCACGTTTCTACGCAGAGGTGTTCGAGGGGATACACCAAGACCCCGGTGATGTGATCGACGCCTTCTTTGGCGAAGAGCACTATCAGGAGATCGTGATGGTCCGAGAGATCCCCTTCTATTCGATGTGTGAGCACCACTTCGTCCCGTTCCACGGTCAGGCCCACGTCGCCTATATGCCCCAAGGAAGGGTTACCGGTCTCTCCAAGCTCGCCCGACTGGTCGACGGGTACGCACGGCGACCACAGATGCAGGAGCGTTTGACGGCTCAGGTGGCCGACTGTCTCAACGACCGCCTCGACCCGCTGGGCGTCCTGGTCGTCATCGAGGCGGAGCATCTATGCATGTCGATGCGAGGGGTGCGAAAGCCGGGGGCCAGGACGGTGACGTCGGCGGTCCGCGGTGTCATGGAGACCAATGCGGCGACCCGGTCCGAGGCGATGTCCCTCTTGTTCGGGACTCGCTGACAAAAGGTAGGCAAGCCATCATGCGGTCTCTGCAAGCACCGCTATCGTGACTGACCAGCGATGGGACGAATGGTTGCAGGGTTAAAACCCAGGGGGTTCACCTGGGTCATCAATGATCGGCTGGCAGTGTCTGATCGTGTCGGTGGGTCCGGGTTTCAGCACCGCCGAGTGCGGCGGGAAGAAGAGATCACCTGGTTGGTCGAGGAGGCGGAGATCAACACCATCATCTCCATGCTCCCGGCCAACCAGAATCTGGCCGCATATCGCCAGGCGGGTATCGCCACCTATTCGGTCCCGATGTCCAGCCCGGTCGAGGGAAAAGACGTCGATCGATTCTTCGCCACATTGAATCAGGCTCTCCGGCGCAACCATGCCCGGGTGTTGATCCACCGCGAGACCGTCGACGACACGCTCGGCGGGCTGCTCGGGGGCTATCTAGTCAATTCGGGCATGGTCGACGACCCGATCCTGGCGTTGGCCGTGATCCAACAGATCCTCGGGCGCGCCCTGGGCCCCGAGGGCCGATCGCTGATCCCGGCGGGCAACGGGCATTGAACGATCGCATCGACCTCAAAGGCATCGAGGTCTATGCGAAACACGGTGTTCTCTCGCACGAGCAGGAGAAAGCTCAAGTGTTCCGTGTCGATGTCACCGCGTTCACCGATATGACCGTTGCGGCGCAAACCGACGACCTCTCCGACGCTCTCGACTACTCGGTGCTGGCGATGGAGGTCAGAGAGGCTGTTGGATCGGAGTCCCACAAGTTGATGGAGACCGTGGCGACCAAGGTCTCCGATGCCGTGATGAGCCACCCCCAAGTGACCCGATCGATCGTGACCATCCACAAGCCGGACGCCCCGATCGATCTGGTGTTCTCGGACGTCTCGGTCACACTCGAACGAACCCGGTGACGCGATACGCCATCGGCATCGGCTCGAATCTCGGGGATAGGTTGGACCACCTGAGAAGGGCATGTGTCGCCATCGGCCGACACGTCGACACATGGCAAGTCTCAGATCTGTACGAGTCCGCTCCGATCGGTGGGCCCGACCAGGACCCGTTCCTGAACGCGATCGTCGACGTCGAGACCGGGCTCGGCCCGATAGATCTGCTCGAGGCGCTCCAGGTGATAGAACACGACCACGGAAGGGTACGTGAGGTGCGCTGGGGGCCGCGCACCCTCGATCTCGACATCGTCACCAGCGACGGCGACCACATGACCGCAGAGCGCCTGGTGATCCCCCACCCGCGGGCCAGCGAGCGAGAGTTCGTGCTTCGCCCGCTCACCGACGTCTGGCCGGAGGCCGAAGTCGGTGGCCGACTGACCGCACGAGAGGCGCTTCTCCGCGTCGGCGATCAAGGAGTCGTCTGGCTGGGTGGAGATTGGATCAACCCACCGATGTGGAGGGGCCCGGCCTTGGTGACCGGTCAAGTCTTGATCATTCTCCTCGCCGGGTTGGCGATCTTCATGGATGGGGACCTGCCGTCCTCGATCCTCGTCCCTGGCGCCATCGTCGGGCTGGCCTCGGCCGTGTCTGGGGCAGCTCTCGCAGTGATCGCATCGAGCCGGCTGGGCCGGGCCATGACAGCGCTCCCTGAGCCAAGGGATGCCGGGGTGTTGGTCGAGGAAGGCCCATTCTCCCACGTTCGGCATCCCATATATGGGGGGACCATCCTGTTCATGGTCGGGCTCGCCGTGTTGTCTAATGACAGACTCGCCATGGCCTTGAGCCTCGCACTGGTCCCGTACTTCTGGCTCAAGTCGTCATATGAGGAGCGGCAACTCCGAATTCGCTACCCGGCATACCGTGCATATCGGACGAAGGTCAGACACAGGCTGATCCCCTTCATCCTGTGACCTTCGACCCTGTTCACGATCTCGAAACCCGTGCTAGGTTCATCAGATGGTGCTTGGCCGCGGCCCGCCTGTCAGACCCATGTGTGAGACGACCATGTTCACGACAGGAGGTTATGAATGGCCAAACGGTCTCGAGAGCATCGCCAGGAGATTCCCGGATACGACGAGAGTCGTCCGTCGCGTGAGGAGCGGAAACTGAGGCACCGCGCCACCAGACACGCCGCCAACCAGGTACTCCACACCATCGAGGACCCCGAAGAGGTAGTCCTTCCCGAAGAGCGAAGGACCCGCAATCACGAACTTGCCAACGGGCCCCAAGAGCCCGCAAAGCGGAGGTATCGGGTGTGGAAGACAAAGTTTTGGAAGCGCCGGGACGGCTATCGCTCGAGGAAGGCCGCCATCGACTCGAGTTGGCCCGTTATCACCCCCGACCAACTTCAGGAGGAGTAGGCCTCCTGGCTAGGGGATGTCGCCACTAGCCTCGCCGTCCGTGTCGCGGCGAGATCCCAATTGCGTCTGTTGATCATCGGCCCGGGACGGGCCGGCGGCGCCATGGCGATCGCGAGCCAGAGGGCAGGGCATGACATCGGAGGCGTCCTGACTCGAGACCACGATGAGGCGCGATGGCCCGTGCTCCCCTGGGATGAGCCCCTGCCCGAGGCCGACATCGCTCTCATCGCCGTGCGCGATGAGGCCATCCCGGAGGTCTCGGCGAGAATCGCCCCGTATGTCGCACGGGTCGGCGTTGTGGCGCACATGTCGGGCTTCGTCCCGGTCATGACTCTGCATGGGCTGCGGGGGGCCGGGACGGCAATCGGCGGGTTCCACCCACTTCAGACGTTCCCCGACGCGGAGACTGGTGCGAGCGCCCTTACTGGCTCTTATGTGGGGATCGACGGTGACGAGTTGGCCGTCGACATGCTCACCCATCTGGCCACATCGCTCGAGATGGAGCCATTCCGTCTCGACGACGCCGCCAGACCGGCCTATCACGCCGCCGCTGCTGCTGCCGCCAACTTCGTCGTGACCGCCTTGGGTGTCTCGGCCGATCTCTTTGACTCGGCCGGCATCGACCCGAAGGTCTCACGGCCCCTGGTCGAGCGGGCAGTGGCCAACGTCTACGACCGCGGCGCCAAGGGCTCGTTGACGGGTCCGATCGCGCGCGGGGACGTCGAGACCGTGGTCGGCCATTTGACCGCCGCCCGCGAAGTCTCCGAGCATGTCGGCCGTCAATTCAGGTTGATGGCCGAGGCAACCACCATCAGGGCAGGAAGAGAGGAGGACCTCCGTCAGTGGAAGTGACACGCACCTTCAGCCAAACGCGTGCCCTCTATCGGGGACGGGTCGGCCTCCTGCCCACGCTCGGCTACTTCCATGAGGGCCACCTCAGGTTGATGGATTTGCTCAGGGACCGCTGTGACACGGTGGTCGTCTCACTCTTCGTCAATCCGACCCAGTTCAACGACACCGATGACTTCGATGCGTATCCGAGAGACGAGGCACGTGACGCGTCCCTGGCCCAGGCACACCATGTCGACGTCCTGTTCGCACCGGACGAGCTCGAGGTGTATCCGGGTGAGTCGGTGACCACGGTCGAGGTGGTTGGGGTCACCGACGAGATGGAAGGGCGCTACCGCCCGGGTCACTTCGTCGGTGTGGCCACGGTCGTGGCCAAGCTCTTTGCGGGCCTGCAGCCGGCCATGTCCATGTTCGGGCGCAAGGACGCCCAACAGCTGGCGGTGCTGAAGGCGATGGTCACCGACCTGAGGTTTCCCATTGAGATCGTGGAGGCTCCGGTCATCCGGGAGCCCGACGGTCTTGCGCTGTCCAGCCGGAATGTCCAGTTGGGCAGGATGGATCGTGAGCATGCGCTGGCGATCTCACGTGGGCTGTTCCAGGCGGCCGAGCAGGTTGATGCCGGCGAGCGGAGGGGCGACCGCCTCGAGGCGACCGCCCTTCGGTCGATGAGAGGTCTCGACGTCGACTATGTGAAGCTGGCGTCACAGGCAACCATGAAGCCGATCGAGAAACTCGACCGGCCGGCCGTTCTCGCCGTTGCCGCTCATGTTGGGCCGGTGCGGCTGATCGACAACATCGCCTTCGACGTCGATAACGGAAAGCCGGTGGCTGACCGTGGGATCCTGCTCGATACACCGAGTGGTGTGGCCGCCCTGCCATGATCCCCAAGGGATGATGAGCGAGATTCACGACACGACTTGGGACCGACTGATCGATGGTCGTCGAGCCAAACACGAGTCGCACGTAGCTGGAGGTGGCTATCCACACCGGTTCGAGCGGAGCCATCTTGCAGCAGACCTACACGAGCGTTATGCCGATCTCCCACCGGCATCGGATACCGCCGACCGCGTGACGGTGGCAGGAAGGCTGATGCTGCACCGCTCGTTTGGGAAGCTTCAGTTCGGGACGCTCCAGGACGGAAGTGGGCACATCCAGCTGTTCGTTGATCGCAGGGTTGCAGGTGAGGAGACCGCCGAGCTCTTCGCCGACCTCGATCTCGGCGACTGGATCGGAGTCACCGGTGAGATCATGACCACCAAGCGCGGTGAGCTCAGCGTCAACGTCGAGGAGATGACGTTGTTGCAGAAAGCCCTTCGACCCCTCCCCGACAAATGGCACGGGCTCGTCGACATCGAAACGCGGAGCCGGCGCCGTTACGTCGACCTGATGGTCAACGAGGAGGCCCGCCGGGTGGCGGTCACTCGGGCGCGCGTAGTTTCCGAGTTACGCCGCGAATTCGAGTCACGCGGTTTCGTCGAGGTGGAGACTCCGGTCTTGCTCAGTCAGGCGACCGGCGCTCTGGCCCGACCTTTCACCACACGCCACAACGCGCTCGACATCGAGCTGCAGTTGAGAATTGCAACCGAGTTGTACCTCAAACGACTTGTGGTTGGGGGGATGGACCGGGTGTTCGAGATCGGTCGCATCTTCCGAAACGAGGGGATCGACGCCACCCACAGCCCTGAGTTCACGATGCTCGAGGCCTACCAGGCGCTCGCCGATTACACCGACATCATGACCCTTGTCGAGGAGGTGATCTCAAGTGTTGCCCGGTCGGCGACGGGTAGGACCGAGACGACCTACCGCGGTCGGGAGCTGTCCTTCGCAACGCCATACCAGCGTGTCACCCTCGAGGATCTGGTCTCGCGCTTCGTCGGCGAGGAGGTGTCCATGGACACCGACCCGATGGTCCTCGAGGGGATGCTCACTGGCCACGGTGTGACCCTCTCCGAGGAAGCAGGGACCGGGAAGCTGCTGTTCGAGCTCTATTCGCTCGCATATCGGGAGGTCTGGGAACCGACCTTCGTGATCGACTTCCCGACCCAGGTCTCGCCGCTCTCCCGGGAACATCGTGACGATCCACGGCTCACCGAGCGATTCGAGCTGGTGATCGCCGGCGCCGAGTACTGCAACGCCTTCTCCGAGCTAAACGACGCCGACGTGCAGCGGGCCCGGTTCGAGGCTCAGTCGGCGGCGAGGGCTGGTGGGGACGAGGAAGCCCACGTGATCGATGACGACTACATCCAGGCCCTGGAGTACGGGCTACCTCCCACGGGTGGCCTCGGGATCGGTGTCGACCGTCTGGTGATGCTGCTGACCGACCAGGTGCACATCAGGGAGGTAATACTGTTCCCGACAATGAGACCGGAGCAACACGAAGGAGGCGATCGATGAGAGGGCTCGTGATAAAGGTCGGGGCTACGGCTGCCGCTCTCTGGGTGGCGGTAGGGATCGTGGGCGGCCTCGACTTCGAGGGGAATGTCTGGGGGTTCTTGGGCGTCTCGCTGTTGATCGTTCTCGCCAACATGGTTGTCAAGCCGATCCTCAACATCTTCAGCCTGCCACTCGTGGTCTTGACGCTGGGCCTCTTCTTGTTGATCACCAATGCGCTGACGCTCCAGTTCGTGATCTGGCTTTCGTCATCGGAGCGCATGGACCTGGGTCTCACCTCAACCGGGTTCTTCTGGGCCACCCTCCTGGGTGCGATCGTGATCAGCGTCGTGCGCATCATCATCGACAGCATCGTCGATTAGTGGTCTGTCGCGTGAATAGTGTGCGCGTGTCTCCGAGCCATCGGCGTCATCTGGCAAGGAGAAGCGCGCACTCGCAGCCGGGGAGCTGCGGCGAGCACTTCGACGCAGCCAGGGGCGTCGAGGGCCGGAGAGACGCCACAAGTATTCACGCGACAGACCACTAATGGCGGGAGGTCTGGACCCTCTCCAGCAGATAGGTACCGAGCCGCTCCAGGGTGGTCCTTTGCCTCGACTTGGGCAGTGTGGCCAGGGCCGCGTCTGCAATCTTGAGACGGGCGGCGGCGGTATCCAGGGCGGCGTCGACATGCCCGCCCGCCTTGACGAGTGAGATGACCTCGGCGACCGTCTCATCCGAATAGGGGCGCTCGGCTGAGAGCAGCTCCTTGATGCGGTCACCGTGCGAGCCGCCAACTGCTCGCAGCACGGGACCGGTGAAAGTCCCCTCTCGGATGTCGGACCCCGCCGGCTTGCCGATCGTCTCCTCGTCGGCCACCAGGTCGAGGGCGTCATCGGCGATCTGGAACACCATGCCGACCTCCCAGGCCCAGGTGGACAGCGCCTCCACCACGGGCTTGTCCGCATCAGCCGCCTTTGCGCCGAGGCGGGCCGATGTCCTGATCAGCGAGGCTGTCTTGCCACCGATGACCTGTTGATAGTCGTCGAGCGAGTGGCTGAGATCGTCGGTGAGCTGTAGCTCTCTCGTCTGACCTTCAACCAAATCGGCATATGTCGACGCCAGCAGGCGAACCGACTCCTGGCTCAGGTGGGTGGCGGCGACCTCCGAGGCACGGGCCATGAGGAAGTCGCCGGCGAGGATTGCCACCGTGTTGGTCCAGTTGGCGTTGGCCGAGCTGGCCCCTCGCCGGGTGTCGGCCTCATCGATCACATCGTCGTGATACAGAGACCCGACATGGATCAACTCGACCGAGACCGCCGCCTCGACCGGTCGGTGGTCCGTGGCGTCGCCGAACTCCGCAGCGAGCAGGGCGAGCAGTGGCCGAAAGCGCTTGCCCCCGGCCAACAGAAGATGCTGCGCGATCTTGGTCAGGTACGGGTCGTCAGCGGCAGATGCCTCCAGCAGGCGCTCTTCCACTCTTCCCAGCTGATCCCAAATTCGGGGAATATCGACAAGACTTTGGAGGTCTTCCATTGGTGCCGATGGTATTACGAATGATTGGGCTGAGAGCTGAGGCGAGTCCGACCTCCCGGCCGATGCTAAAATCGCATATGTCAGGTTTAGGAGAATCCAGTGTTTGAGCGTTTTACCGACCGGGCTCGTAGGGTCGTTGTGTTGGCCCAGGAAGAGGCCCGGTTTCTCAATCACAACTACATAGGGACCGAGCACATCCTTCTCGGACTGCTCAATGAGGGTGAGGGCATAGCCGCCCAGGCCCTGGAGAGTCTCGACATCGATCTGACCTCGGTCCGTGACGAGGTGGTCAAGATCATCGGACAGGGCCAGCAGTCCCCATCCGGTCACATCCCCTTCACCCCGCGCGCCAAGAAGGTGCTAGAGCTGTCCCTGCGAGAGGCGCTGCAGCTCGGTCACAACTACATCGGGACCGAGCACATCCTCCTCGGTCTCATCCGTGAGGGCGAGGGTGTCGCGGCGCAGGTGCTGCAACAGCTCGGAGCGGAGCTCCAAAAGGTCCGTCAGACCGTCATCCAACTCCTGTCCGGACCAGGCGGTAGCGAGGAGCAACAGCCCAAGGCCGGGGGTTCCGGCGGTCGTGAGTCGGGGTCGACCGGTTCCACCGTCCTCGATCAATTCGGTCGGAACCTGAGTCAATCGGCCCGTGAGGGCTCGCTCGATCCAGTGATCGGTCGGACCCGAGAGATCGAGAGGGTCATGCAGATCCTGTCACGCCGCACCAAGAACAACCCGGTCCTGATCGGCGAGCCGGGTGTTGGCAAGACCGCGATCGTCGAGGGCCTGGCCCAGAGGATCGTCGCCGGTGAGGTTCCCGAGAACCTGCAGGGCAAGAATCTGTACACACTCGACCTGGGTGCGCTGGTGGCCGGATCGCGGTACCGGGGCGACTTCGAAGAGCGCCTCAAGAAGGTCCTCAAAGAGATCAAGAGCCGTGGTGACATCGTCTTGTTCATCGACGAGATCCACACTTTGGTCGGTGCCGGCGCCGCCGAGGGTGCCATCGACGCAGCCTCGATCCTCAAGCCGATGCTGGCTCGGGGTGAGTTGCAGACTGTCGGCGCCACCACCCTCGAGGAGTATCGGAAGTATCTCGAGAAGGACTCGGCGTTGGAGCGTCGCTTCCAGCCAGTCCAGGTCGAGGAACCGTCGCTGACCGACACCATCGACATCCTGATGGGGCTCAAGGACCGTTATGAGGAGCACCACTCGGTTCGTTTCACCGACCAGGCCATTGTCTCGGCGGCCAACCTGGCCGACCGCTATCTGGCCGATCGCTTCCTGCCCGACAAGGCCATCGACCTCATCGACGAGGCTGGCTCGAGGATGCGCATCCACCGCAAGAGCGACGTCCCGGCGATCACCGAGATCGACGGCAAGCTCGCCGGCCTCCGCAGGGACAAGTCCGATGCCGTCTCCGGGGAGAACTACGAGCGAGCGGCAACGCTGAGAGATGAGGAGCGGGCCCTCCTGATCGAGCGTGCCGAGCAGGAGGCGCTCGCCGACGCGGCTTCCTCATGGGTCATCGACGAGGAGGAGATCGCCGAGGTCCTCGCCCAGTGGACCGGGATCCCCGTCCATCGTCTCACGGAGGAAGAGACCGCCCGTCTGGTGCACATGGAAGAGGAGCTCCACAAGCGGATCATCGGCCAGCACGATGCAATCCAGGCCGTGTCAAAGGCGATCCGGAGGACACGTGCAGGGCTGAAGGACCCGCGCCGCCCGTCAGGCTCGTTCATCTTCCTCGGCCCTTCGGGTGTCGGCAAGACCGAGACGGCGAAGGCACTGACCCAATTCCTCTTCGGCCAGGAAGATTCGTTGATCCAGCTCGACATGTCGGAGTACATGGAGAAGCACACGGTCAGCCGTCTCGTCGGGTCGCCTCCTGGGTATGTCGGTTACGACGAGGGTGGCCAGCTGACCGAGGCGGTGCGACGCAAGCCCTTCTCGGTCGTGCTGTTCGACGAGATCGAGAAGGCACACCCCGACGTGTTCAACACACTGCTACAGATCCTGGAGGAAGGTCGCCTGACCGACGCCCAGGGTAGGACGGTGGACTTCAAGAACACGGTCATCATCATGACCTCGAACCTGGGCACCCGCGACATCCACAAGAAGGCAGTTGGGTTCCACATCGAGGACCAGGAGGTGACCTACGAGCACATGAAGACCCGGGTCACCGAGGAGCTGAAGAAGCACTTCCGGCCCGAGTTCATCAATCGCCTCGACGAGATCATCGTCTTCCACGAGCTGACCATTGATGAGATCAAGTTGATCGTCGACCTGATGTTGGAGCGGGTGCGGGAGCAGTTGGCGAACCAACACCTCGACATCGCACTCACCGATTCCGCCAAGGAGTACCTCGGAACGAAGGGTTACGACCCCGAGCTCGGGGCACGGCCCTTGCGGCGGGCGATCCAACGTCTCCTGGAGGATCCGCTCTCCGAACGTGTCCTACTCGGGGAGTTCAAGGCGGGGACGACCATATTGGTCGGACATGACGGCGTGAATGACGAGCTCACTTTCGAGGGCATCGCCTCGCCCGACACACCGTCGGTGCAAATGGCCGGTCAGGAATAACTGGCGATTCCCCTAAAGCGCCAACGGCCAAGGGCCGATTTGTATCGGGCAGCCGCGTAATGCCCACAGTTTTCGCCCTTCTCGTCGTCTTGATCGCTGGTCTGGGGCCCGGGGAACAACCCGAGTACCTCCCTGCTGGAGATGAGGCGTACACCCTCGATCTGGAGGTCGACGGGTACATAAACGGCAAGATGGACCCCGATCGCCTGATGACGATCCGTGGTTGCACCCTCGAGCGTGACGCCGCCTATCTGTATGCGTTGATGCTCGAAGCGGCGGAGGAGGATGGGATCGACCTCCGGCATGAGGACTGCTATCGCACCTACAACTCCCAGGCGCGGGCGTATGAGCGACGATGCCCGCTCACCGAGGTCCCGATCTACGGGGTCGACACGGCCACCGGTCAAAAGGTGGAGACCGGGAGCAGGCGGGAGCGCGTGTGCGCCGGACCACCGTTGGCACCTGCGGGCAAGTCCAATCACGGTTGGGGAAGGGCGATCGACTTCCGTGACCGTTACGGCGTGCTCACCTGCTATGACACGGAGTTCCACTGGCTCATGAACAACGCCTACCGCTTTGGTTGGGTACACCCCCCATGGGCGCGCTGCGGTCTCGAAACTCAAGAGCCCTGGCACTGGGAGTATGCCGGCGTCACCGACCCCTCCCTCGTCGAATACGTCACCATCGACCCAACCCTCGTCCTCACCCTCGAGTAGCTGCTTTCGCGGAAACCTGAGGTTGCGCGACCTCTATAGAGGTCGCCCTGCATCAAGAAAGAAGAGCCAGGCGAATCGTCGAGACCACGCGCTCTGGATTCTCTGTGATCTCCTGCCAGGTGAATCGGAGGACTCGCCAACCGGCAAGCTGGGCGGCGTTGTCGCGCAGCCGGTCGATCTCGAACGAGTTGAGCAAGGTGTGCCAGCGTCGGCTGTCTCCTTCAATCACGAGATTGTGCTTGGGGTAGGCAAAGTCGACGCGACCATTGGTCGGCACAAGCCATGGCGGCGTGTGCTGAGCCTGGGGTTCAGGCAACCCTGCCCTTCTGACCACGTCGAGGAGGCGACGCTCCAGTTCGGTGGTGGGCGCATCGAGGCCTGGACTCCGCTTCAACAGTATCGACCTCATCCGTCGCACACCTGGCTTCCCTTTTCGCGCTAGTAGATCAAACATGTCGCTGAGGGCTTCAAGATTCAGCTTCTTGGCAGCCAAGCCCTGGTCCACGATCCGCTCGAGACGCTGCTCGGCCAAGACGGCCGATAGATCGATGACCGTTCTCTCGGGGGTGGTGACAGGCACTTCGTCGATTGCCTGAATGTGGTCGTCGATGAGATCTGTCAGCTGATGGACGCGAATACCTGGGAAACGGTTGGTTGTTCGGTGAACCACGCTGACGCTGGGCTTGATATGAAGCCAGCGGTCCAGTCCATGGATCTGCGCGGCCGACTCGTGGGACACAACGGCGCCCAGGCTGCGGCACGCGGCGATGAGTTCGATACTCGTGTTGTCGGTGCGTGCTCCGGCCAGGGCGAAGATCCCCGGCTTGAGCCGGTGGAGGACACCCATGTCGACAAGGTGTGCGAGCGCACTCGCCTGCAATCCGAGAGCTACGGCCTCGGTGCGAGTGACGACCCCCCCACATGCTCGCGCGTGCTCGATTACCTCCTTGGTTCCGATATGCACAAGTACAACATTGCAACAGCCAAGGGCCGAGGTCCAGACCCTTGTATACGTGAGGCTGTGTGACCTCGATGGAGGTCGTACAACCTGAGGTTGCCCAGACGAACCCCGTACCCTGCCCGATTGTTATGGATAGGGCGGTGCGAGCGCTGTTGGTGGTGGGGGGCGCGTATGTGGGCGCCCAGATCCTGGCGGACGTTGCCAGCCTGCGGATAATAAGCGTGGGCGGCTACGCGGTCGACGCCGGCACACTCATCTATCCATTCACCTTCACGTTGCGGGACCTCGTCCACAAGATCGGTGGGAAGACGGTGGCGCGGACCCTGATCGCCCTCGCCGGTGTCATCAATCTGGTCATGGCGGCCTTCTTTGGATTGGTCGCCTGGCTGCCCGCCGACGAGCTCACCGGCCCCCAGCTCGAGTTTGGGGACGTGCTGGCACCCGTTTGGGGAATCGTGATCGCCTCCATCGTGGCGGAGGTCGTTGCCGAGTTGATCGACACCGAGGCCTACTCGCTGTGGGCGGGTCGCTTCGCCGAAAGACACCAATGGGGACGGGTTCTGGTGTCCAACGCGGTGGCCATCCCAGTCGACTCGGCGCTGTTCGTCGGCCTCGCCACAGCATTCGGCGTCTTTGCGGCCGATGTGGCCTGGTCGATCTTCTGGGTGAACATCGTTTTCAAGGGTGCGGTGACTCTCGTCTCTGTTCCATGGATCTATTGGGTCAAACCGACACAACTCGCTTCCGCCTCGCATTAGAGGTGCCCGCACCACTAACGTTGATGGGTGGACGGGTTGCCCCTGTCCTTTTCTATGAATCTACGGAGGATCTAAGCGTGAAGCGCTATCTACGGCTCCTTGCCGTTCTCGGATCGCTGGCTCTCGTCCTTGCGGCGTGTAGCCCGTCCGAGGGCGACGAAACCACCACCACTGGAGATGGGGGTGCCACCACCACCACGGCCGGTGACACCACGACCACCACCACGGGAGAAACCACCACGACAGCCGAGGAGATGGTCTTCACAGCTGTCAAGACGTGCTTCGTTACCGACGACGCCGGTGTCGACGATCGGAGCTTCAATGCGTCCGGCTGGCTAGGCGTCCAGGACGCCGTCACCAGCGGCGCTGCCCAGCCCGACCCGATCCTGCTCGAGTCATCGAGCGAAGCCGACTACCAGCCACACGTCGAGACGTGTCTGGACCAGGGTGCCGAGCATATCGTTACCTCCGGGTTCAAGCTGGCGGGCACCACCGAGACCTTCGCCGCGGCCAACCCGGACGTTCAGTGGACCATCATCGACTTCGCGTCTGTCGGGGCCAATGTGACCGGTCTCGAGTACCAGACCGATGAAGCAGCCTTCGCAGCCGGCTATCTGGCAGCGGGGATGACCCAGACCGGCATCGTTGCCACCTACGGTGGGGCCAATATCCCGACCGTGTCGATCTTCATGGACGGTTTCGCGCGCGGTGTAGCCCATTACAACGAGGTGAAGGGCACCGATGTGCAGGTTCTCGGTTGGGATGTCGAAGCCCAGGACGGGACCTTCACCGGTGTCTTCGACCCGGCCGATCCGATCGTACGTGCCACCTGTGAGAGCCAGCTCGACGAGGGCGCTGACATCATCCTGCCCGTGGGTGGGGCGATCAACCTCCCGTGTGGTACTGCAATCCAGGACCGCGGGATCGACGGGGCGCTCATCGGCGTCGATGCTGATGCCTTCGATGCAATGCCGGCCGAGTTCCAGGATCTTTGGTTGGTCACCGTTCTGAAGGGTCTCGCGATTCAGACGACGAGGTCCATCGAGGCGCATGCTGCCGGGGAGCCCCTCGGCGGTAGCAGCTTCGTCGGCAACCTCGAAAACGAGGCAGTGGGATTGTCCGGGTTCCATGCCTGGGAGGAGCGAGTTCCCGAGGAGCTGGCAGCAGAGGTTGCCCAGGTGCTCGAGGACATCAAGAGCGGTGTCATCACCTGGGACAAGTTCGTCGTCGGCGGCGGTTGATCCCAGCTCGCAAACGCTAGAAAGAAAGAGCCCCCGCATTCATGCGGGGGCTCCTCATTATCTATAGTGGCCGGCCCGACGGCGGTCGACTGGAAGGAGCAGGCGGGTGGCGCTCGAGCTGCGGGGTTGTACAAAACGATTTCCCACAGTCATCGCCAACGATGACGTGAGCCTGTCTGTGAAGCCGGGCGAGATTGTCGCACTGCTCGGAGAGAACGGCGCCGGTAAGACCACTTTGATGAACATCCTCTTCGGGCTGTATTCGCCGGACGCGGGAGAGGTGGTCATCGACGGCGACCAATTGGAGCTAGCCAATCCCGCCGCATCGATCCAAGCCGGCGTCGGCATGGTCCACCAGCACTTCATGCTCGTTCCGGTGTTCACCGTCGCCGAGAATGTCATCCTCGGGTTGGAGCCGCTCAAGGGACTGGATTGGATCGACAGGCGGGCTGCCAACGATCTGGTCCGTGAGGTGTCAGACAGGTACAGGCTGTCAGTGGATCCTGAGGCCACCGTCGAAGACATCCCGGTGGGGATTCAACAACGGGTCGAGATAATCAAGGTGCTGGTACGCGACGCTCGTTACATCATCTTCGACGAGCCAACTGCGGTCCTCACCCCTCAAGAGGTTGAGGAGTTCTTTGAAATCGTGCGGGGTCTCAAACAGGACGGCAAAGGGGTGATCTTCATCAGCCACAAGCTGAACGAGGCGCTCGAGATTGCCGACCGTATCGTCGTGCTACGAGACGGGAAGGTGGTAGGTGAGGCCGATCCGGCCACGGCGACGAGGGAACAGCTTGCCGAGATGATGGTAGGGCGCCCGGTCCTGTTGAAGGTCAATAAAGAGCAAGCACGTCCGGGCGAAGTCGGGTTGTCGGTAGAGCAGCTGGTTGTGCTCGATGATCGTGGTCAGCGAACAGTCGATAGCGTGTCGTTTGAAGTGCGCACAGGTGAGATCGTGGGGATCGCCGGGGTCCAGGGTAACGGTCAGACCGAGCTGGTTGAGAGCATCACTGGAATGCGACCCTCACTCGCTGGCAGGGTCTTCATGTCCGGTGAGGATGTCACCAAACACGGTCCTCGCCGGATCCACCGCAATGGCGTCGCGCACGTTCCCGAGGATCGTCAGGAGAGTGGACTCGTCCTCGGGTTCACCGTTGCCGAAAACATGGTGCTCGACTCCTATTACACCCGGCCCTACTCGCGGGGGATCCGGATGGATTGGGCGGCCGCAACGGAAGCGTCGCAGCGCCTTGTGGACGAGTATGACGTCAAGACCACCCGGGTGGACGTTCCGATGTCGACTCTTTCCGGCGGTAACCAGCAGAAAGTCATCGTTGCTCGCGAATTCGACCGTGATGTAAAGGTCGTCGTTGCCTCACAACCGACTCGTGGTGTCGACGTGGGATCGATTGAGTACATCCACGCCCGGATCGTGGAAGAGCGTGACAATGGCGCAGCGGTCCTGATCGTGTCATCAGAGCTCGACGAGGTGATGGCTCTCTCCGACCGCGTTCTCGTCATGTTCGAAGGGCGGATTGCCGGAGAATTCGATCCGGCGAAGGCCACCAACACCGAAGTCGGCCTGGCCATGCTCGGATCTCGGGTGGCTGATGACTGACCTTCCGAGGGACTCGCAGGGAGGCGACATCCCTCCTTCCGCAGGAGGAGACAACCTGGCACCCCCAGGGGGCTACGAGCCCAAGTGGTTGCGCCGCGCATCGGGCATCGGGGAGGGGTTCTGGAGGGTTCTCTTGGTGCCGGCTCTGGCCTTGGTACTGGCACTCGTTGTCGGGGGGGTCATCATCATGGCCACCGATGTCGACGCCTGGCGCTTGATGGGCGACGATCCCGGGTCCGCCATTGGTGACATGCTCAACGGTGTCTGGGTCGCATACAGGGAGTTGTTCCTCGGGGCATTCGGCTCTGAACGAGCGATATCGGAGACCCTGTTCACGGCGTCTCCGCTAATACTGGCCGGCCTTGCCGTGGCGGTCGGCTTCCGCACCGGCTTGTTCAACATCGGGGCGCGAGGGCAGATGTTCATAGGAGGGCTTTCGGCGGTGTGGGTCGGCCTCCATGTCGACCTCCCCGCTTTTCTCCACATCACGCTAGCGGTCATCGCAGCGATCATCGGTGGTGGCCTTTGGGGCGGTTTGACTGGCTTTCTGAAGGCACGGACGGGGGCTCACGAAGTGATCACGACGATCATGCTCAATTTCGTTGCCGCATTCCTCGTCCTGTACGTGCTGAAGACCTCTCTGTTCCAGGAGGAAGGCTCCAACCTGCCCCAGTCGGCTCCGATCCCGGACTCGGCTCGGCTTCCCCCCATTCTCGGCGATGCGTTCCGGGTCAACATCGGGCTCTTCTTCGCCATAGGCGCCGTGTTCTTCGTTTACTGGCTGCTGTTCAAATCGACGCTCGGCTTCGAGTTCCGGGCCGCAGGGTTCTCGCCAAACGCCAGCCACTACGCCGGCATGAACGTGGCTTTCCTCTACACGTCGGTGATGTTCATATCAGGTGCGCTGGCGGGAGTTGCGGGTGCGACGATGACGCTGGGGCTGCCGCCTTACACGGTGACTTCGAACTTCCCGGGAACGATCGGCTTCGACGCGATTGCGCTGGCTCTGCTGGGGAGGTCCCACCCTTACGGGGTGCTCTGGTCGGGTCTGCTTTTCGGCGCGCTGATCGCAGGCGGAAGGAGAATGCAGGCAGCCGCCGACGTGTCAGTCGACCTCGTCATCGTGATGCAAGCACTGATCATCGTCTTCATCGCCGCGCCTGAGCTTGTGCGTGCCGTGTTCCGACTGAGGGCGGCTGAGGCCGAGCCGACTCAGCTCACCAAGGGGTGGGGATGATGACGGCGACTCTCGAGAGGGAAGCTGTGGTCGAGCTCAAGAACCGTTCCACGCCGGAGGAGCGGCGTTCGACCCTCGTTGGCGTGGTGCTCACTGCCCTCGGGATGTTTGTCATTTTCGCGTTTGCGCTCGGTGTCGACGGCGAACTCGATGCGACATTCAACATGTCGCTACAGAATGACCGTTTCCAGGACCTGGCCTGGGTGGTCAATGCGCGCACGCTCTCGATGGTTCTTGGTTTGATCACAATTGGGCTTGGTGCCTGGCGCTTGAGCCGCAGGGCCCTGGATTGGACCAACATTGCCCTGGCAGTCGGCTTCACCCTCTTCTCTTTGGCGTTCCTGGCTTGGGCTGCTGCTGGGAGCCAATTCAGCATGGTTGGGATGTTGCGGTCCACAGTGATTTTGTCGGTGGTGGTGGTATTCGGGGCGCTCACAGGTCTCATGTGCGAGCGAGTTGGGGTGATCAACATCGGCATCGAGGGCCAACTACTGGCTTCGGCCTTTGCAGGAGTGGTCCTCAGCAGCGCCTTCGGCACCGCAGCCGGAATCCTCGGAGCGCTACTCACGGGCGGCCTGCTCGGGTTGTTATTGGCTTGGTTGACAGTCAGGTTCCATGTCGATCAGATAATCGCGGGCGTGGTCATCAACTTCCTGGCACTGGGCCTCACCTCCCTCATGTCCGCCCGAATTCTCTCTGACGTGCAGACGCTGAATGCGCCGGCACGCATCCCGGCGATCCGGATCCCCATCCTGGCCGAGATCCCGGTCATCGGGCCGATGCTGTTCGATCACACCTATTTCGTGTATGGGATGTTCATCCTCGTGGTCGCGATCCACCTGGGTTTGTTCTATACCCGCTGGGGCCTCCGATCCCGATCCGTCGGTGAGCATCCGAAAGCCGCCGACACGGCCGGCATCAACGTCTATTGGGTGCGGTACCGGAATGTGGTCTTGGGGGGCATGATCGCCGGATTCGGGGGAGCGTTCCTTGGTCTTGCCCAGGTTGCTCGCTTCGAGGAAGACATGACCGGGGGTATCGGGTTCATCGGGCTCGCCGCGATGATCTTCGGTCGCTGGCTTCCGTTTGGGGCCCTCGGGGCCGGCCTCGTCTTTGGTTTTGCGAGAGCAGTGCAGCAGAAGGCGGCGATCCTCAATATCGGCTTACCCTCGGAATTCCTCCTCATGTTGCCGTACGTCGTCACCATCATCGTGGTAGCCGGTGTCGTTGGGAGGTCGAGACCCCCGGCTGCGGACGGCCAGCCCTACATCAAGCAGTAGGCCCTCGCTGGGCGTCGCTGCAACGGATGGCAGGGCCGCTTAACCCCCACCGGCCGGTGTCGTAGTCGTGGAGTTGGTGGTCGGGTTCGAGGGACGCCCGATCACGGTGATCTCGTCGATGGCGAGCTCGTCATAGACATTGTTGTCGATCACCTCCGGCAGGTAGATGGACTCGATCGTGATGGTGAGCTCGGCCGTGTTGAGTGCCGAGTAGACAACGATCTGCGTGCCCTGCTGGTCCTGGAGCTGGACCGGCACCGGGGTGAGAGAGTCCTGTGCGGTGATGGTGATTCCCTTGGCCCGGTAGTTCTGTCTGAATCGTGTCGCATCCTCGATGTTTCGCCACTGGATCTCGGTTATTGCCATCGGCTCGAAGAAGGTGAGCTCGATCGTGACAGAGGCGTCCTCACCGAGCTCCACCCAGCTGATCTGGTACTCGTCGGGGGTGTCCGATGTCAGGTTGCTGCAGGTGAAGCCGCCGATTCCCTGGGGGGTGCAGATCTGATCGAGGATCTCGATCGGTCCGGTCTGCACCACGTCGGCAAGAGTCGTGGTCGTCACCGTGGTCGAGCTCGCCGCCTCTGGATCCTCGCCGGTGAGGGCGTTGAAGAGAAGTGCGAAGAGCACCACGCCGAAGAGCAGGCCACTTATCGCCAAGGCTGCCCGCACCCCGGCGGTCGCCTGAACGGCGGGCCGCGGCGCAGTGGGGAGAGGGCCCTGGCGCAGCCTGGCGCCACACTCTTGACAATGCCGGTTATTGGCTGGGTTGACCGCACCGCACGACGGACAGGTCATGCTCCGCTCATCCCGGTCGTTGGTCGACGTGGCGGCCGGGCCCCGGCGAGAGGTGGTGGTTTGCTCTGGCGGTGGTGGTGACTTGAGCGAGAACTCCTCGTAAGACCCATCGGAGCTGACACTGATGACGTTCCGGCCGCCTTTGGGGCGGGCGCGGGGGCGCGGCCGTGGGGCGGTCATGGGATCCATGAACGAACCACAAGACGGGCAAAACTGCTCGTCCCTAGCGACTATCGCACCGCACTGGTCACAGGTCTGTGAAGCCACGTCCCTCCTTCAGGGTTATTGTGCCACGGCATGCTGATCGTGGCGGTGAGGACGTATGAGCCGTGGAGTCTGGCAACCGTCTTGGGCGGCTTGGTTCTCTCGGCCCTCCTCGTGGGTGTCTTGATTTTCGCACTACGACGCGCCAATCGTTAACTGTATGGCACCATCTTCCGTCTTCGGCTGTGATTCCTGCGGTTATCGAGCACCGAAATGGATGGGTTTCTGCCCGCAGTGTGGGTCCTCGGACGCCCTGACGGAGACGGCTGGGCCGGCTCCTACGTCAAAGCAACGCTCGGCGAGACCAGTCTCCATGATCGAGGCCTCGGCGAGTCGGTTGGAGCGGTTGGCCACCAATTGGGCCGAGGTCGATCGAGTCCTGGGTGGTGGTCTGGTACGGGGCTCGGTCGTGTTGCTGGGTGGCGAGCCAGGGGTGGGGAAATCGACACTTCTTCTCCAGATGGCCGGTGGTCTCGCCATCCAGGGTGAGCACGTCATCCTGGCCAGTGCCGAGGAGTCGGCCTTCCAGGTGGCCATGCGTGCGGAGCGGATCGGGATGGGGACCGACAACGTCGATCTGGTCTCCGATGACGATGTCGACGCCATCGTGGCGCTGGCTCGCTCGGCCCACCCTTCAGTCCTGGTGGTCGATTCGATCCAAACGGTCGGCGTGTCAGAGATCCCCTCAGCACCCGGAGGTGTGGCCCAAGTGAGGGAGAGTGCCGCACGTCTGATCCGTTTGGCCAAGACAACAGGCGTGATCGTGATCTTGGTGGGCCATGTGACCAAGGAGGGAGGGCTTGCCGGACCCAAGATCCTGGAGCACATGGTCGACGTCGTCCTCTATCTCGAGGGAGACCCGGACCGGGGATTCAGGGTGCTGCGCAGCAACAAGAACCGGTTTGGCGCCACCCATGTCTCGGGCATGTTCGACATGCAAGGGGATGGCCTGGTGGAGGTGGACGACCCCTCCAAGATGTTCCTCGACGGTTGGGAGACCGCCGTTCCGGGAACCATCGTCTATCCGGCGGTCGAGGGGAGACGTTCTGTCCTGGTGGAGGTCCAGGCGCTCGTTGCCACCACTCAACTGGCCCAGCCGAGACGTTCGGTGCGTGGCCTGGACCCGGCTCGTGTGAATCAGGTGATCGCCGTGCTCGACCGGCATGCGGGGGTGAGGGTCCAAGACAAGGAGATCTATGTCAATGTCGTGGGCGGCTGGCGTCTCGATGAGCCGGGATGTGATCTCCCCGTGGCACTCGCGCTTGCCTCGTCGGCCGCAGACCGACCGCTGGGCCGGATGGCGGCATGGGGCGAGGTGGGGCTGGCCGGAGAGGTGCGGGCGGTTCCCTATGCGGCGAGACGGATCGATGAGCTCAACCGCATGGGGCTCGAGCGACGGGTGGCACCTGTTGGGGGCGAGCCGATGAGACTCGTGGATGCGATGGCGAGGGCGGGCCTGTAGTGCTTGGTGATAGCCTGGCGACTGTGGGTGGTCCGACGATGAGTGAGACGCTCGAAAGACTTGCTCCGGGCACACCGATGCGGCAGGCCATCGAGCGGATAATACAGCAGGGCAAGGGTGGTCTGGTCGTGCTCGGCCACAACGCCAAAGTTACGGCGGCGAGTTCGGGCGGATTCCGTTTGAACGGAACGCCGTTCACTCCGCAGCGGCTCGCCGAGCTGTCCAAGATGGACGGTGGGATCGTCATCAACGACACCTGGTCCGACATTCTCGAGGTCAATGTCCACTTCATCCCCGACAGTTCCATCGAGACCACCGAGACCGGCGCCCGTCATCGCACCGCAGAGCGTCTGGCGCGGGAGACCGGGACACCTGTGGTCGCGGTGAGCGAGGGTCGTCGGGTGGCCACTCTCTTCTATGGCGAACACAAGATCGAGCTGGCGGCACCCACCGAGGTGGCGGCCTATGTGAATCAAGAGCTGCAGAGCCTCGAGAGACTGCGCAGCCGTCTCGACGAGTCCGAGCATCGTCTCAACCGACTCGAGGTGACGGGCCTCGTGAGCTACCGGTCGGTGGTGACGGTCATCCAGCGGGCAGAGCTGGTGGACAGGCTGGGCCGGGTCATCAGGGATCGGACACGCACCCTTGGTGACGAGGGCCGAATTGCCACCCTCCAGCTCAATGACCTGCTCTCCGGTGTCCGTCATGTCGAGGGGCTAGTGGTGCAGGACTACGTCAGGCCGATGCGCTCCGGAATGGTGGACAGGACGATCGAGCGGCTCGGGGAGTTGACCGGCTCCGACCTCGAAGACCCTTCCATGGTGGGCAAGGAGCTGGGCTTCCCCGAGCTGGACGATCCAGCGGAGCCTCGGGGGCACAGGCTGCTCGCCCAGGTGGGTCGTCTCCCGGACAACGTGCGCGAGGACATCGTTCGCCAATTCGGGAGCGTGTCCAAGCTGTTGCGTGCTTCTGAAGCCCAGCTCATCGGGGTCGAAGGAGTCGGGGAAACCAGGGCCAGACAGCTTCTCAACTTCTTCCATCGGCTGGAGACCGCTGCGCATGAGTGGGAGCCCATGCTCGATTGACCGGGCCTGGTTGTACACTCCGGCCCCGTCTATGGCTTCCAAGTATTCGGTAGGGGACAAAGTCGTTCACCCCCAGCACGGGGCAGCCACGATCAAGAAGAAGGTCAGGCAGACCTTCGACGGAGCAAGGAAAGACTACTTCATCCTCGAGATCGCCACCGAGCAACTCACCGTGATGGTGCCGTTGGAAAGGGCCGACGATCTGATCCGTCCCGTCATCTCCAAGACCAAGTCACGTGACGTGCTCCGCTCCCTCAAAGGGGAGCCGGAGGAGGCAGGTGCCAACTGGAGCCGTTGGTACAAGGTCCTGAACGAGAAGATGACTTCCGGCGACATTTTTCAGGTGGCCGAGGTTGTCCGCGACCTGTCATACGCACAGCAGACCAAAGGCATCAGCCCGGCGCTGAAACGGATGCTGTCCAAGGCGCGGCTCACGCTCTCATCCGAGCTTGCCTTCAGCCTCGAGGTCGATGATGACGAGGCGGTGAAGAAGCTCGATCGCGCCTTGCCCAAGGTCGAGCAGATCGAGGAATGACCACCGGCGGCACCGCCTCCGGGCCCAGAGTCGGTTGGGGTTTCGACGCACATGCCCTCGATGGCGACCCGCCGCTCAAGCTCGGGGGCGTCGTGGTGTCTGACGCAGTGGGGGTGTCCGCCACATCCGACGGCGATGTAGTGGCCCATGCGGTCACCGATGCATTGATGGGTGCCTGTGTGTTGGGGGACATCGGCGAGCACTTCCCCTCCGAGCACCCATCCCTCGCCGGTGCCGACTCGATGCTCCTGTTACGAAAGGCCGTCACCATGGCGGACGCCGCCGGATGGCACACGACACACCTCGACGTGACGGTCGTTGCCGAGAAGGTCCGGGTATCCCCTCATCGTGAGCCAATCAGGGCCCAGCTTGCCGAGGCCCTCGCCGTCGCTCCGCAGGTGGTCTCGGTCAAGGCGACCACCACCGACGGCCTGGGCTTCACCGGCCGGGGCGAGGGCGTGGCGGCGATTGCGGTCGTGACCGTTCAACCCCTGACTTAACATCGCGCCGATGATTCGGGTCCACAACACGATGGGTCGTGCCATGGTCGACTTCGAGCCCCGGGTTGAGGGGAAGGTGGGCATCTACGTCTGCGGCCCCACGGTCCAATCGGAGCCTCACATCGGACATGGGCGATATGCGGTGGCTTTCGACGTCATCCGGAGATATCTGATGTGGCGCGGTTTCGAGGTTACCTACGTCTCGAACATCACCGACGTCGAGGACAAGATCATCGCTGCCGCAGTCGAGACGGGTGAGTCGGTCGAGGAGCTCGCAACGGAGATGGCGGGCCGTTTTGCCAACGCGTTCGGAGAACTGGGCGTCCTGGCCCCCGACATCGAGCCCAAGGCGACGGAGCACATCCCGGAGATGCTGGAGTTGATCGGCAGGCTGGTGGATCGCGGCCTCGCCTACCCCAGCGATGGCGACGTCTACTTCTCGGTCAAGACCCTGGAGCAATACGGCAAGCTCTCCGGGCGTCGCCCGGAGGAGCTCAGGGCGGGTTATCGCATCGAGGTGGACGAGGCCAAGGAGGATCCGCTCGACTTCGCCCTGTGGAAGGCCGCCAAGCCGGGTGAGCCGACCTGGGACTCACCCTGGGGACCGGGTCGCCCCGGGTGGCACATCGAGTGCTCGGCGATGGCCGAGAGGTATCTCGGGGTGGGATTCGACATCCATGGTGGCGGACTCGATCTGGTGTTCCCTCATCATGAGAACGAGGTGGCTCAGAGCGAGGGTGCCAACGGCAACACATTCGCCCGTTACTGGCTGCACAACGGGATGGTCAACCTCGGTGGGGAGAAGATGGCCAAGTCGGAAGGGCGTATCGTCGATCTCGAGTCGGTCATCGAGGAGCATGGCGGTCGTGCTCTGCGCATGCTGTACGTGAGGGCGCACTACCGGTCACCCATCGAGTACTCCGAGGAGCTCCTGGCCGACGCAAAGGAGTCCCTTGACCGGCTCGACCGGTTCCGGGAGCGGGTCACACCGGGCGAACCCGATCCCACGTCACTTCAGCGATTCACCGAGGTCATGGACGAGGACTTCGGCACGCCGCAGGCTGTGTCACTGATGTTCGACCTGATCAGAGAGGGCAACCGGCTCGTTGACGAGGGTGGCGACGCATCGGCGCTGGCCGGGGCGGTCGAGGTGATCGTGGGTGTGCTCGGTTTGGATGACGCCAGTCTCCCGGCGCTGTCGTCGGGCGGGCTCTCCGATGAGGAGATAAAGAGCCTCGTCGAGCAGAGAAACCTGGCCAGGGCGGAGCGGCGGTTCGCCGATGCGGACGACATCAGGGATCGGCTGGGTAAGGCCGGTGTCACGATCGAGGACGGGCCCCGTGGCTCCCGCTGGCTACGGAGATAGGGTTGAGGGAGTCCACGCGGTAACCGCCGCGATCCGGGCCGGTCGGGTCGAGAGGCTGTTCGTGGAGCGGGGTCGCGCGGCACGGCTGTCCGACGTGCTCTCCGGGCTCGATGACTCGGCCATCAGCGTGGTTGACGACGTTCGCTCACTGGCCGGCACCGAGTCCCCACAGGGGATTGTCGCCCACTGCCGGCCAATCCAGCCGGTGACCCTGGAGTCATTGACCGGGGGCACTGCTGCGGTGCTGGCTCTCGATCACATCGAGGATCCCCACAACGTCGGCGCCTCCGCCCGAAGCGCCCTTGCCGCCGGTATGAGCGGGATGGTGGTGTCTTCACGGAGGGCGGCCCCGCTGTCGGCCTCGACCTTCAAGGCGGCGGCAGGGGCGTTGGAGCATCTCCCCGTGGCAGTGGTCGGCTCGATCCCCGAGGCGTTGAGCAGGCTCAAGGATCGGGGGCTTTGGATCGTGGGTCTGGAACCGGGCGGAGACCAAGGCCTCTTCGATCTCGAGCTGTTGACCGAGCCGGTGGCCATCGTCATCGGTGCGGAAGGAACGGGCCTGGCTGCGTTGACCCGGAGGCGTTGTGACGTGTTGGCGTTCATACCGATGACACGTCAGGCGGAGAGCCTGAATGCGTCAGTTTCCGCTGCGCTTGCCGTATTTGAGATAATGAGGATTCGAACGCCGCGTTAGCTCAGCTGGCAGAGCAGCTGATTTGTAATCAGCAGGTCATCGGTTCGACTCCGGTACGCGGCTCCGCCTTCACTCCCTCATTGGGCGTATCTGGCCACACGCTGAGTCAAATACGCCCAAAAACGGTGGGTCGCCCTTACCCTTCCGGCGATGTTGACCGCTGAGGACAGGGCGATCCTCGACTTCGAACGGGCCTGCTGGCTGGAACCGGGCCCGAAAGACCAGGCAATCGAGATGAGCCTCGGGCTGACCGCCGCCCTCTACTACGAGCGTCTCCGATCACTCATCTCGCTTCGCGTCGCTTTTGCATACGACCCGTTGACCACTAAACGTGTCCTCTCGATGATCGAAGAGCCCACGGGCTCGGGGGTCGCAGTCTGATGACGAGCAAGGGCAAGCACTCTTCGCAAACCCTCGGCACTTTCTATCGGGACCTGGCGGTCATGCTCCTGGGGATCATCGTCGTCGGGGGACTGGTTTTCTTCCTGCTCTACGTGTTTGCCGATTCACCGGTGACCGGCCCGTCGACGACGGAGCGCCCCCAGGAAACCACGAGCACTACGGGCAATGAGGTGACGTCGACATCCGGCCGGCAGATCTCCACAACGACCACGGCTCCGGGATCAACGACCGTTCCCGTGCGTGACCCGGGCGAGACCACTGTGGTCGTCCTCAATTCCATCGGTCTCGACGGCGCCGCTGGACGTCTCACATCCGAGCTGGGCGCGGCGGGGTATCAGACCCTCACTCCGGACGACTACGAGCCTGAGTTGAGCCCATCCCGTATCTGGTACAGGGAGGGCTTCGCCGCGGAGGCAGCCGCCCTGCTGGAGTTCATCCCTGGAGCCACCGTGGAGGCTCTACCCGACGACACGCTCCAAGTGGGTGCGGACATCGTGATGGTCCTGGGGACCGGTTACGAGGAATGACCCATCGTGCGGTCGGATTCGGCCGCGGGTTTCCGAGAATCTGGCTTCTCCCCATCCTGTCGATGACCTCTCTGCTCGGCCTGGCCGTGTACGGCCGGTTCAGCCGCTCGATAGTTGCCGACCTGGTGGCCTGGTGGCCGGTCTGGGCGGCCATTGCGGCTCTGGCGGTCTTCTTCCGGAACACAAGGCTCGGCCCCGTACACGTGGCGGGCCTGGTTCCTCTGCTGGGATTGGCCGCGGTGGGGCTCTTCGCGTGGGGCCATGTCGCGGGTTGGTCCCTTATGCCTTCGGCGTCGCAACGTCTGGTCGGGCCCGAGACCGGGGAGTACACCGTGGCATCTCTCAGGGCGGAGCTGGAAGGGTCGCTCGTTGTCTCCGCCGGCTCCGAGTTCCTCTATCAGGTGGAGCCGATCCGACGCGGCGGGGCAGTTGGCATTCCCGGCGCAGCTGAGCAGGTAAACGCCGTCTCGGTCTCCGTGGTGCTCGAGCCGGAAGCCGATCCTGGCGTGTACACCTATTCGGGATGGGAGCTGTTGCTGTCCCCGTCCCCACGTTGGGATCTCCACCTCGATGGCGCACTCGATGCCGACCTGAGAGCCTTGACCATCACTGGGTTGGGCCTGAGCGGTTCCGGAGTGGTCAGGCTCGGCGCACCGCTGGGGGAGGTGCCTGTAGATGTCCACGGTTCGATTCGGATAGTGATCCCGTCGGGTTCACCGGCCCGGGTCATCGGTCAGGCCTCGATCCCGGCGACGTGGACACTGACCGCCAACGGTGCCGATGCACCAGCGGGAGGGGCTGGATGGGTCTTCACGGTCGATTCCGGAGCCACCCTGGTGGTCACGGAAGGCTAGAAACGGCGCCAATTACACTGGCTCACCGTGACACCTGACCGGCTCCGCCAAACCGCCCTGATCGTGTGGATCACGGTCGGAGCCCTCGCCCTCGGTTGGGCACTGGTCTTCCTCGCCGACTCGGTTAGGGTGATTTGGCTGCCCGTCGCCTTCGCTGCCGGGCTCGTGTTCCTTCTCGAGCCTGCGGTCAAGGTGTTCGAGAAGCTTCGCATCCCCAGGGTCGCGGGTGCGCTCCTCGCTCTGTTGATGCTGGTTGCGATCATTGTTGCGACGGGGGCCCTGGTCTGGCCTACGGTCCAGGCCCAGGCACTCGAGTTCGTGGAGCAGCTCCCGGATCTGTATGGCAACGTCATCGACTGGGCGAAACAATCCGCCGAGAGCCTGGGGTTCGATATCGATGACCTTCTCTCTCAGGGGGCGATCGAGGAGTGGCTTCGTGACCCGGCGAATCAGGAGACCGTGCGCAATCTCCTGCTTGGGTTCGGCGCCGGTGCAGGTGTCGTGATCCGGGGTGTCACCGAGGCGATCGCGGTCATTGGGCTCACGCCGGTGCTCGCTCTCTACCTCCTGATCGACCTGAACCGCATAAAGAGTCAAGCACTCGAGCTGACGCCCCCCCTGCACCGGGACGAGGTGAGATACGTAAGCACCGAGGTCGCAACTGCTCTCGGGTCCTTCGTCCGTGGCCAGCTCATCGTCGCCGTCATCGTGGGGATCGCGTCGAGCATCGGCATGTGGGCGATAGACCTGCCCTTCTGGCTCTTGATAGGCATCATCGCCGGTTTCCTGAACCTGATCCCATTCTTGGGACCGATTGTGGGTGGTGCCCTGGCGGCCCTGGTCGCCCTTCTCCATGGTGACCCGTGGCAGGCGCTGTGGGCAGTGGTGATCATGGTGGCAGTGCAGCAGCTCGACAACCACCTGATCACGCCGATGATTCAGAGGACGCGGGTGAACCTCTCCCCATTGGCGATCGTCCTCGCTCTGGTCGTAGGTGGTGCGGTGGCCGGTCTGCTCGGTGTGTTGGTGGCTGTGCCGCTCACCGCGGCGATCCGGATCCTGGTCGGACATGTCTGGCGCACCAGGGTCCTCGGCCAGTCATGGCAGGAAGCGTCGGAGGCGATGATCGAGGTGACCGAGCCCCCGGAGAGATTGGCCCGGATCAGCCGGAGAAGCCCAAATCAGACCCGGCTCTTCGACACACACGAGATGGCAGCGCTCGTCGAGGACGAGGTGCCCGAGGACGAGACCGTCTAGACCTCGCCGAGGTAGGCCTGGCGCATCTGGGGGTTGTCCAGCAATCCCTGCGCCGTGTCGTTGAGGACAATCTGACCAGTCTGCAGGACGTAGCCGCGGTCGGCGATTGACAGGGCCATGTTGGCGTTCTGCTCCACGATGAACACCGTGGTGCCCGCCTTGTTGATGCGTTCAATGATCTCGAAGTTCTGCGTAACGAGGATGGGAGCCAACCCCATGGACGGCTCGTCCATGAGCAAGACTTTGGGTCGCGCCATCAGCGCCCTGCCCATCGCCACCATTTGCTGCTCCCCGCCCGACAGCGTGCCTGCCCTCTGGTTCATACGCTCTTTCACCCGGGGGAAGATCTCGAATATCCGCTCATAGTCGTCATCGAGACGGTCACCTTGTCGGAGGTAGGCTCCGATCTCGAGGTTCTCTTTGACGGTCATTCTCTTGAACAGGCGCCGGTTCTCGGGGACCATCGTCAGCCCGTGGCCGACGCGTCGTGCGGTGCTCCAACTGTTGACGTTTTCGCCGTCCAGATACACCGCACCCGACGACGGGATGAGATAGCCCAACATCGTCTTGAGCGTCGTGGTCTTGCCCGATGCGTTGCCTCCGAGCAGACACACCATTTCGCCTGCGTGAACGTCGATGTTGACGTCTTTGAGGATGTGCGCCGCCCCATAGTGGGTATTCACGCCCTTCAGCGAGAGGATCGGGGTGCGATCGATCATGTTCCCATCTCGGCTGGGCGACCGAGATACGCCTCGATCACGTCCTGGTTGGTCGATATCTCCTCATACGAGCCCTCGGTCAATTTCACACCATGATCGAGAACGACGACCCGGTCCGACACGTTGCGCACCACCTGCATGTCGTGCTCGATCAGCACGATGGTGTAACCCCGTTCGCTGCGGAGCCGGCCGATCAACTCTGTCAGCTCGCGGGTTTCCCTCGGATTCATGCCGGCGGTGGGCTCATCCAGGAGGAGAAGGCGGGGATCGGTGGCCATGGCCCGGGCGATCTCGAGGCGACGACGGTTGGCGAAGGAAAGAACCATGGAGAGCTGGTCGTAGCGGTACCCGACGAGACGACTGCCGAAGAAACCGAGCACGTCCTTGGCCCGAGCTTCGATCTCGGCCTCCTCCCTGCGATGGCGAGGAGTGTTGAAAATGGCGCTGAGCAGGCCCGATCTGGTCCTGGCGTGTTGGCCGACCATGACGTTCTCGAGCACGGTCATAGCAGGGAAGAGACGGACATTCTGGAAGGTCCGGGCCAACCCCAGCTGGAGGATCTGGTTGGGCCGAAGCCCGACAAGATCTTGACCGTCGAAGACGATACTGCCCTCATCCGGGCTGTCCATCCCGGTCACCAGGTTGAAGAACGTCGTCTTGCCGGCCCCGTTGGGGCCTATCACACTGACGATCTCGCCCCCATCGACATGGATGTCCAGACCGTTGATGGCTCGCAGACCGCCGAACGACTTGTTCAAGCCGGTTATCTCGAGCATGGCCATCAAGCGCTCCCCTCGGCCGCAGGCTCAGTTGTTCTCGCCTCGCTGTAGATCTCGAGCCAGGCGTCCTGGGCGAGCTCCTCTGTGTGCAACTCCTGGGCACGCCTCTTGCTGGGAATGAAGCCTTCGGGCCGCACCAGCATCATGGCGATGAGGAGGACGCCGTAGAAGAGGAACTGATACTCGGAGAACTCACGCAGAAGGTTCGGGAGCGCAATCAGCGCTAGAGCACCGACCGTGACCCCCGGGACGCTTCCCATCCCGCCGACGATGATGATGACGAGCACGGTGATCGAAACCACGATGTCGAAGCTGTGCGGGAAGACCGAGCCGATCTGGGAGCCGAACAGTGCTCCTCCGAAACTGGCCAGCACTGCACCGACGACAAAGGCTGAGAGCTTGGCGGTGACGATGTTGATTCCCATCGCCTCGGCGACAGACTCGTCTTCGCGCATCGCCATCCAGGCCCGCCCCCATCGGGACTTCTGCAATGCCAGGGTGATGTATGCGGCTACCACGACGAACAGGAAGATCGGGATGAAGTAATCCTGAGGCGACCTGAACGTCAAGGGGCCTATCTGGAGGTCGGGGATATTGGTGATCCCCTGTGCACCACCGAAGTAGGGAGCCAGCCATGCTGAGTTGAGCAGGATTCGGGCGATCTCGCCGAATCCGAGCGTGACGATGGCGAGATAGTCGCCTCTCATCCGGAGCACCGGGGTGGCGACGATGACCCCAGCGATCGCGGCGGCGATCATCACGAAGGGGAGGGCGGCTATCAACGTCAGCTCGGGACTGAATGCCGGGGACAGCGGAGAGGTGAGGATGGCCGCGGTGTAGGCGCCAACAGCGAAGAAGGCCACGTATCCCAGGTCGAGGAGCCCGGCATAGCCGAGCACGATGTTGAGACCCAATGCCATCAGCAGGTAGATGCCAGCGTTGTCGAGCACCTGGCTGACGAACGGTCCCATGATTCGGGGCATGAACCAGAGGATCACCATGACGGCCACGGCCAATCCGACGGTCCAACGTGTCCTCCTGTCCGCCGGGAGAAGGTCAAATCGCTGCCTGAGTGTGGTCTTCCGCTCTCCCCGATACCAGTAGAGAGCGGAGAAGGCGACGAAGACAATCACCGCCCCCACCACCGTCAGTGGGCCTCCGCGACTGGTGAAGAGGAGGTCGGTCACGAATTCGAGACCGACCCCGCCGAAGAACTGACCGATCATGTCGGTGAAGAGGGCGAAGATCAGCACCCACATCAGGCCTGGCATGACGGCGCGTCGCCATCTCATGGCGAGGAAGTGGACTGCGGCTCCCGCCAGACCCGCGGCCGTCGCCACGGCCACGATGAGAGGAACGGCGGCCGCAACCGACATGCCGAATGAGAGCGTATCGGCGAGTTGGGGGGAGAGCTCGAGGAAGATGGCGCGCAGGTTGAACGTCGTCATGAACACGAGCAACAACGCAGTGCCGGCGCCACCGATGGCGCCGGTGAGAGCTCCGGCTGCCAGATTGCGTGGTCCGGGGACCGCCGGGGCGAACCCTTCGAGTGTGGTGGGCGGCTTGGCAGCGAGCCATCCGAAGGCCCAAGCCACCAGGTACAGGAACAGAAGTCCAAGGGGGAGGAAAGGGTCGATGATGAGACGGCCCTGGAACGTGCCCACTATCCCCGTAGCCGCCACCAGGACCATCGCCGCGGCGTTGGACAGTCCCAGGCGGACCGCCCGTCTCAGGTCCAGCTCAGGTGGCGGGAGCAGCTCTTTTTTTTCGACCGCGGCAGCAGGTGCTTCGACGTCTGCCATGACTCAGGTCCTCTCGGTGGCCAGCCGCTCGCCCAGGATTCCCGACGGGCGGAAGATCAGCACCAGGACGAGCGCCAGATAGGCGACGACGTCCTTGAGCTGGCTGAAGGCGGGTATCTCGTAGCCGGCGAGGACGAGACTCGGTCCCACCGACTCGAAGAGGCCCACGCTGACACCACCAAGCATCGCCCCGACGATGTTGCCGATGCCACCGAGAACGGCGGCAGTGAACGCCTTGATCCCGGGGAGGAATCCGGAGAAGAAGTTGAGGCTGGGGAACACCAGTCCCCAGAGAGCCCCGGCGACTCCTGCCATCGCTCCACCTACGGCGAACACGGTGACGATGGTGCGGTCGACATTGATGCCCATCAGGGCCGCGGTTTCCGGGTCCTCGGAGACGGCCCGCATCGACCTCCCGGTGCGGGTCCTTTCAACGAACAGGTAGAGACCGGCCATCATCAAGAGAGCGGCGACGATCACCACGATCTGCGATTTCAGGACCACCAGTCCAAAGATGTTCCAGGTCCCTCTGAGCTGCTCGACTCGAGGGAAGGCCCTGGTGCTAGGGCCGACCAGGCCCCGGACTATGTACTGGAGGGTGAACGAGGCTCCGATCGAGGTGATGAGGGGGATCAGCCTCGGTGCCCCCCGAAGGGGCCGGTAGGCCACCCGCTCCACGATCACCGCCACCGCAGTGGAGGTGACCATGCTGGCCAGGAGCACGATGAGCAGGGAGAGGACTGGATTTGAGGCCCACAGGCTGGTGGTGGCGAGGCCGTTGGCCACCAGGAAAGCCGACATCGCCCCGGTCATGAACACCTCGCCGTGAGCGAAGTTGATGAAGCGGAGCACGCCATAGACCATGGTGTATCCCAGCGCGATCAGGGCGTACACCGAGCCCGTCGAAACTCCGAAGACGATCAGATCACGCCATTGTGCCGCGTTGAGACGCCCCGAGGAGATGCTCTGGAACGATCCATAGAGGATGACGACCAGGGCGACGATTCGGAGGAACCAGAGGAAGGTCGCCACCGGCGTGATCCGGGACGCACGTCGAGTTCGACGAGCAGGCGCGGTGGCTTCGGTCATCGATTGCTACCTTATCCGTAGGACGATGCCCGGCACCGAGGCGACTCGATGCCGGGCATTCGCTCGTCTAACCGCCTATACCGAGCTCCTCCGGCGTGTAGGTGATGAGGGGGTTCGAACGCACAGCCACGATATCCGCGGTGTCGTCGGTGTTCTGGAAGATGTCGATCCCCTCGACACTGGCACAGTCACCAAACTCGTCGCAGCTCAGTGACCCAGTGAGACCGTCATAGGTGATGTCGTGCAACTCGTCACGCAACGCCTGAAGGTCGATCACCAATGTGCCGTCCTGGTCCTGTCCGATGTTCTCGATGGCGGTGAACAACATCATCGCCGCGTCGTACGCATGAGCGTGGAACGACTGGATCGGCGGCTCACCGTACGCCTCCTCGTAGGCGGCGACGAAGGCATCGTAGGCGCCAGTGGTCGGTGTGTTCGGACCCGAGAAGTACATCCCCTTGGTCTGCGGGAGCACCACGTAGGTGTCCGAGAGCAGACCATCGGCTCCCATCAGCACTGTCTCTTCCAGACCGCTCACTTCCTGCGCCTGCTCGGCGATGAAGTCACCGGCGGGCTGGAAGATCGGGAAGTAGATCAGCTCGGCGCCAGCCGCGGCGACCTCGGTGAGTACCGGACGCATGTCGGTTTGGTCGGCTGTTACGGCCGTGTCGATCACTACTTCGCCACCCAGATTCACGAAGGCAGCCGCCATGGCACTGGTTAGGCCCTCGGTGTAGGGGTCGCCGTCGTTGATGGTGGCGATCTGGGTCAGGCCCAGCTCTTCGAACACGAACTTCGCCGCCGCCGCTCCCTGGATTCCGTCGTTGTGGGCGGTGCGGAAATAGCCATCATGATGGTCGGGGCCTTCGTTTCCGGCCAGGTCAGACGTGAGGTACGGGGAGGTGTTGGAACCCGAGATCAGCACCCGGCCCGCCTCGCTGACCACGTTCGAGGCCGGTACACCGGCACCGGAGCAGCTCGTTCCGATGACTGCAACCACGTCCGGGTCGGCGACGATCCGGGTGGCGCCTGTCTGGCCGCCCTCCGAGCTGCACAGGTCGTCTTCGTTGAACGCCAATTCAATAGGATGGCCGGCAATCTCGGCTTTGTCGGTGATGGCCAGTTCGATAGCCCTTACCTGGTCGGTGCCCAGGCTTGCAGCGTCACCGCTGATGGCCTGCAAAGAGGCGATCTTGATCGGTTCGCCTTCGGCTACCTCGATAGTTCCCAGTTCTCCTGTCTCTGGCGTAGTAGTCCCGCCACCGTCGCCCCCGCCATCGCCGCAAGCGGCGACGATCAGGGCCAAAGTCGCGATGAGCGCCAAGAGGCCTTTCTGGGTTTTCATAGAATTCCTTCCTCCATAGTTTGGGGCAACGTGGTCTGTGCCACGCCGCGCACGCGGACTCTATACCAAATCCGGTGGGTTGGTCGCTCCAACCACTCCCTTGCACGGGCACTCGCCTAACTTTGGTGGCGTACCCGTGAACCTCAGTGTTGTCGAAGACGGTCGTGAGACAGCGAAACGGAGGCCGCCCGGACCACGGTGGGGAGGCCTCTTGATCGGGCTGGCGGGTGGTTTCGCCGCTGCGGTCCTCCTTTATCCCACGGTGATTCGGACACAGTCCGAGACGACGCCGGACTCTGAGCCCGAGACGGTCGGTGAGGCTCAGGAAATTGGTGGGATTGCCGATGTGGTGGATGGCTTCCCCGATGCCCTCGTGCTGGCGATCCGCAGCGATGGGCAGAGTCTCGGGTCCATGATCTGGCCACGAGGCGGAGCGGCCTACTCACGGTCCATACCGGTGGGAGTTCCAGCAGCCCGGGAGCCGGTGACGTTTGATGCCTCCGGCCGCATCATTGCCGCGTTGGCTCGGGTCGGCGGCGAATTGCCGGGCGTCCTCTATACCGGAGTTCCTCAAAGCGCGTCGATCCTCGCCGGCAACGTCACCGGATACGCATGGCATGACTCCGCCCCCTACGAGATCGCCTATACCACCGCCACGGACGACGTTTCCGAGTTGTGGCTTCGGCGCAGCCGGGGGAGTGAGCCCGAGCTGGCGGGGGAATTGGAGGCAGCCGGGCGGATCGCGGCGTGGGGGGATTGGGGGCACGCCATCCAAGACGATCCCGGGAACAGCTTCCACGTCGTGGGTAGTGATGGGCAGATGACCACCTACTCCGGCCGTCTGCTCGACAGTGGCCCTTCGGGCGCGCTGGTGATGGAGAGCGACGGGATCGGCTACATCCTGCTGGGGTCAACCGAGGTCAAGGAGGTCTCTGGTGCGGAGTCGGCATTGGCGGCCCGGTTCTCCGATGATGGAGAGCGACTCGCCGTGCTCGGTTCCGAGTGGGTAGCTGTCGTTTCGCTCGTGGACGGCTCCGAGCGCCGGATACCCGCAGGCGCACCCGGGTTGTCCCAGCTGGTCTGGAGCTCCGACGGCCGATTCATCGTCTACCCGGGTCGAAATCGCCTTTGGGTCATCGACACCCAAAGCGACGCCGCCTATGAGGTGTTGGCGGGCCATGTCATCGCAGGCGTCGGCATCGTGCCACCGGGCTCCTGATGCTGTGCCGAGCGCGACTTCGGGGACTATGTGATGGCGTACCGTTTCGGCAAATGGTCGATGAGGTCCGGGTCATCGAGGACGGTGTTGACTCCGATGGGCGGCGATCGCGACCGATCTCGTCCTGGGTGCTCCTCGCCGTCGGTTTTGCGTTGGGTCTCGGGTTCGGTGTCGTCTTTGTGACACCGACAGGCACACAGGAGCCGACAGCCGACCAACCCTCCCTCGACGTCCCCATATCCGAGGGTAAGAGGGATGCACCGACCGCAACCGGGATCGCCGAGATCGTCACCGGGTTTGGCGACGTCCTTGTGGCGGTGGCAGAGACCAATCTGGGAACCCTCGATCACCTGACCTGGCCCCGTGACGGGCCCCTCGTGCTACGGCCAATGATCGACGGCGACAACGTCGGGGTCGATGCGTCCGGTCAGGTGCTCGCTCTCACCCAGGCCGTTCCGGGCCTCGATGGCGTGGTCCTGTCGGTGGGGAGGTTCAACTCGATTGGCCCGCTGGCATCCGGTGTGACCAGTTTTGCGTGGCATGACTCACGTGGCGGAGTCATCGCATATACAACAGAGACCGGAGGGGTGTGGCAGCTGTGGAAGGTGCTGCCCAATCTCAGACCGCAAATCGTCGTCAGTGGAGTCGTGGACGGAGGACATCTGGCGGCCTGGGGTGACTGGGGTTGGGCGGTCCAGACGAGGGACACCGAGGTGATGCTTCTGACCCCGCAGGGGGAGATCAAGGGCATCCATCCGGGAACGGCGTACTCATCGCATTCCGACGGCTGGATCGTGGTCGCCGGGGACGATCTGCAACTGGTCTCGGCGGGCGGCGGCGTGCGCGGGGCGGGAGTCTCGGTCGACTCGGTAGGAGCCATCCGGGACGCCGCCATCTCGCCGAGCGGGAACCAGCTGGCCTTGGCCGGAGCCGACGGGATCATGGTGATCCCAATTGGCCCTGATCGAGGAGAGCCGGTGAGAAGATTCGCTGGTGCCCCTGCCGACATGGTCACCTGGACCTCCGACGACCGGTTCGTGCTCACGCCGGCGCCACACGGGTTGTTCGTCATCGATCTCGAGACCGGCAAGCTGCGCACTGTCCTCGATGGGTACAGGATTCTGGCCACGGCCACGATTCCCGAGCCGCCTTCGTAGAGTCCCCTCATGGCCGGAACCGGACCCACCGAAGAGCTCGCCCCGCAGGACTCCTACCTTTCGACCGCCGAAGGTCATGTGCTGGGGGTTGCTGAGGGCGGTCTGTACCTCGACCGCACCGTTTTCTACGCTCGGGGAGGCGGTCAGCCCGGCGACGTCGGAACCATCACGTGGGACGAGGGATCGGTCGAGGTCGTGGACACGGTTCGCCAGGACGGAAAGCCCTTTCACGTGGTTGCCGAAGGATCCGTTCTCCCCGACCCGGGGACGGCGGTCGAAGGGGTCATCGACTGGGAGCGTCGCTATCTCACGATGAGGACCCACACGGCCCTTCACGCACTGTCCGGTGTCATATTTCGTGACTTTGGGGCCAAGGTGACCGGGGGGAACATGACGCCAGGGGAGGCCAGGATGGACTTCGAGCTCGACGCGATCTCTGTCGAGTTCGGCAATGAGGTCGAGCGCAGGCTCAACGAGGAGCTGGTCAAGGGGTATCCGACCGAGATCATCGTCATGGCCCGTGAGATCGCCCTCCAGGACCCGGACCTGATCCGAACCAAGGTCAACCTCATCCCCGAGTTCGTCACCGACATCAGGGTGGTCGACATCAAAGGTCTCGACCGTCAGGCCGACGGTGGGACCCATGTCCACTCCACCCTCGAAGTAGGGCGGATCGAGGTGGTCAAGACCGAGTCGAAGGGCAAGGCCAACAAGAGAATGCGGATCAGGGTCACCGAGGCAGATCCTCTGTGAGCAGGAGGTCCTGAGCACCCAGTGCCCCGGACCTTTGGGTCGTAATGCCATTCCTCGTGCCCAATACCTAGTACCTAGTACCAGGACATGTTGGACTTCGTGCTGGGACTCGCCCTCGCCGGGATGCTCGTCCGCGGCTGGAGCCGCGGCTTCGTCCGGGAGATCCTCGACCTCGTCGGGCTGGTGGTGGGCATCTGGATCGCCTTCCGTCTCTCCGCCCCGTTCGGTGACTTCCTGACCGATAGCTTCGGAGTGAGCCCTGAGGTTGCGCGGATCGGCGGTGGCATCGCTCTGTTCGTCCTCTTCGGTGCGGCTCTGAGCATCGCTGCCAGTTATCTCTCCAAGGTGATGAGCCTGCCCGGGCTGTCAATGGTCAATCGGGTGGGCGGGTCCCTCGTCGCCGTCGGCTGGGGTGTGGCCATCGTGTTGTTGCTCGTGAGTGTTGCCTCGCTCCTCCCAATCCCGGGCGGCTGGCGAGATCAGATCGATGACTCCAAAGTTGCCCAGGCGATTGCAGGTCCCGACGCCCTGCCCGGCCAGTGGTTCGAGTCGGTGGCAGGAGACAACGTGATGTCGGCGATGGGCGCCTTACAGAGCATTTTCGGGTCGAGCCGTGTTGTCCCCGAGGGCGAGGAGTCGATCGACATCCCGCCGGCCGCCGAGGACGAGGTGCGACAGGTTCGGGATGAGGCGGCGCGGCTGTTGGAGAGGATCAACGAGCATCGTGTCGGGTTGGGTCTCGGCGCCGTGCAGCCGGTCGACCTGGTGACCCAACTCGCAGAGGACCACGCCATCGCCCTTTACCAATCCGGCAAGTTGGTCCGACTGCAGGACTGTCGGACGACGCTGTCCCAGCGCTCGTATCTGGTGCTCGGCTGCGACAACGGCGTTGCCCTTGCGGGCACCGCCCTTGCCGGTTACGACGGGATCCTGGAGACCGCGAGCGGCGAGGCTATGCTCGGAAACCCCGACTTCGATCGGGCGGGGGTGGCGGTCGTGGAGGGCCCAACCGGGCGTCTCGTCGTCATCATCCTCGCCAGCTGACATGAGCCTGAGGTTGTATGACCTCCATGGAGGTCATCCAGCCTCGAGAAGGGCGAGGTCGGTCACACGACCTCGAGACGGGCAGGGACTCTCAACCGATCACCGGAGTCGCGCCCCGCCGGGCCGTCACCAGCGCGACAAACGCCACCCCGGCCAACACCACCACCGCTCCTGTCAACTGAAGGGCCGATGGCCGCTCGTCGAAGATCAACGAGCCCCACACCATGGTCAGGGCGGGTTGGAGCAAGACGATCGTGGCCGTCTCCACCGCGGGGAGTCGGGGGAGGGCGTAGCCGATGAGGAGCCAACCGGCGACCTGGGCTCCTATGGCGAGAGTGATCAACCAGCCGTGCGAGGGCCAGGCGAATCCGAAGTCGATTCCTGGCCCGAAGAGCCCGATCAGCAATGAGGCGATCAGGGCGCCCGCGGTCGCCTCCATCAAGGGCCCGGCCGACGGTGCCCGCTCGTCATTGGAGTGACGGAAGGCAAGGATGAAGACGGAGTAGAACATTGCCGCGAGAAGAGCCAACAACGTGCCGCCTGCCGGGTCTTCACCGAATGCGCTTCCCTGACCGACGCCTGAGACCAGAGCGACCCCAAACAGGATCACCGGGACCGTGAGGAGCGTGGTCCGGCGTGGGCGCTCGCCGAGAATGACCCACGCACCCAGCGCCACGAAGATGACCTGGGTGTTGGCGATGAGGGTGGCCAGCCCTGCACCGATGAACTCGATCGAGTTGTGCCATGTGAACACGTCGGCTCCCAGTGACAGGCCCGCACCGATGGCCATCCATCGTCGTGACATCGGCCGGGTGTCGGCGCCCCGGCGAACCAGCCAGAGCATGACGAGTACCGGCAGGGCATACGCTGCCCGATAGAAGGCGCCGGTGATGGGCGACGTCTCGGAGAGGGCGAAGAGGATGGCGGAGAACGAGATGGTCACTGCGCCCGCCAGCGCGGCGAGCAGGGTCACGAGATAGGTGCCACGTCTGGCTCCACCCAGCCCCGCTTCGCCTCGATCCGGTTGATATCGGACCAGTGCCGGTGGGGGAGCCCGATGTCCAGGAGCTCGGGGTGTAGTTCGATCAGATCGTCCAGGGAAGCCCGGGGTGACTCGGCCGCATGCAGCTCCAGGACCCTCATCCAGAAGATGGTGAGGGTGTGGTTGAACTTCCCTGGATCACCGATCGCCTGTGACACATGGCGGATCGTGTGGCACACCACCCGCTCCGCCTCCTCGGTCGTCTCGGCCTCGTCGAGGACCGACCACGCAAATCGAAGATGCTCGGTGTGCCCGAACCGGTCACCGACCTTCGCCGCCGCGAACAGTCGCAGACCGTCAGCCAGGTCGAGGTGGTTCATCGGGCAGTTACGAGATCTGCCAGCTCACGGAGCGAAGCATGCAGGGCGGCCACGAAATCGGCGGAGTCGGGCAG
>DASWKM010000091.1:0-2650 GCA_036396635.1 Acidimicrobiia bacterium | reverse complement strand
AGGTGCTCGAAGTCTCCTGAGGGTCGGTGAGATCTACTCCTGATCGCGCTCGTGGCGGTCGTGTTCCTCGGTGCGCTCCCGTTCGTAGCGTTCGGACTCCTCTTTGCGTTCCCGCTCATGACGCTCGTGTGACTCCTTGCGCTCCTGCTCGTGACGATCAGACCGCTCTCGTTCGGTTTCCTTCTCAGATGTCACCGCTCAACTCCATTCGTGACCAACGGTCTTCAAGCTAGTGGCCCGTCTCATCCCGCTCCTTCTCGCCGCCGAGAGTCTTCTCTTTCCTGAACTCTTCCACAACTGGGCACATGTGGAAAGCCCGGGCGTCTCGTGAAGCCGGTCGGACGACCCCCGGAACCTGATCCTGAAGTGCCACAATCACCGGATCAGCTACCTGGCAACGGTCAAACGTCTGGCCCGAGAGACCCCCGACGAGCGAAATCGTGTGGTCGATCTGATGCGGGTCGTGTCCATCCTGGTCGTCGTATTCGGACATTGGCTCCTCGCCGCGGTGACGATCGAGGACGGCGAGCTGATCCCGGGTCACCTCTTGGAGCTGGCCCGCTGGACACACCCGCTCACCTGGATGTTTCAGGTGATGCCAGTCTTCTTCTTCGTGGGAGGCTACGCCAACGCACTGTCGTGGCGTTCGGCGCGACAGCGTGGTGAGCCGTACGGAGCATGGCTTCGGGCCCGGCTGCGACGTCTGGCGTTGCCCGTGGTTCCCTTGATCCTGGTCTGGGGTATCGGCGGTTGGCTGGCGATCCGACTGGGGCTCGACTGGGAGATGCTCCAGCTTGCCTCCAAGGTGGCCCTCGTGCCCACATGGTTCCTGGCGGCATACGTGGTGATCGTCACCCTTGCCCCGCCTTCACTCGCCTTGTGGGAGCGATTCGGGTGGTGGTCGATCCTTGGGGGCATTGCCCTGGCTGGGGTTGCTGATGTCCTGGCCATCGGCGCCGACGTCGTGCCGATCGGCTTTCTCAACTATCTGTTCGTGTGGGGCACCGTCCACCTCCTCGGCTTCGCCTGGGTGGATGGCAAGATCGAAGGGATGCCACGACGTCTGCTCCTGTTTGGGGGCGGATTCGCGGCAACCCTCGCACTGGTATGGGCCGGCCCGTATCCGGTGGCAATGGTGGGGTTGGACACCGCTCAGGTCACCAACTCATATCCTCCTCGCGTCACCCTTGCCTTTCTCGGGTTGTTCCAGGCCGGCCTCGTCCTGGTGCTCGAGCCATTGCTCCACCGTCTGGCGCGCCGGGTCGGGGTGTGGACTTTCGTCGTCGGGGTGAGCGCCCAGATCATGACCCTGTATCTATGGCATCTGACCGCAATGGTCATCGCCATCGGGCTGGGTATCGCCGCAGGCGGTTGGGGGTTTGGGATCCAGCCTCTCACAGCGGGGTGGTGGGCGACCAGACCAATATGGTTTGTGCTGCTGGGTGTCTTCACGGTGGTGTTGATGACCGGGTTCGCCAGATTCGAGCGCCCCACTCCTGACCCACGACCGGCGCCCCAGTGGTGGCGCCCTGTCGTGGCCGTCATGTTGGTTTGCGCCGGTCTCGGCTTCCTCGCCGCCATCGGGATAGCAGACCAAGACGGGCTCAACGGTCTCGTCCTCAGCCTCCCCGTCATCGGCGTGATCGTCGGTGGCATCGCCCGGTTGCCGGTTGGCCGGCGGGCCGGCGTGGCGTAGGGCGGGAGTGCCCCGCGTATAATCCGGCTCGAGGACAACGTGACCCGGCTCACCTGGACCAAACACGATCGAGGCTGGCAGAGCGGCAGATATCTGATCGAGCTGGCCGCACCGCGGCTCTGGGTGCTCACGAGTGTGAAGAGCCGAGCGGGCGGTGATCACGACGTACGCATCGAGGACACGGCCGGCTCTCTCTCGGTCCTCAAGGGGATCGCGGCCGATCTGGAGACGAAGCGGATCTCGCGATCCAGGCTCGTCTCCCGATGCCTGGCCATGGTGGCTGCGATCGCGGGTCTCATGACGTTCTCAACCTTCGAAGCGACCTGGGCGCCAGCCGCCATCGTCGGGATGTCGCTCATCGGTTTTTGGGCGTTGCTCGGGGCGATCGATTCCATACTGCGCAGATCATGGGAGTCGATCAGCGCCACATACCAATAGCGGGGCCCCGGGGCTGACTTAGTCTGCATCGAATGAAGGTGAGCAACCCCGATCGGTTGGTCTTTCCCGACGAGGGCATCACCAAGGGCGAGGTAGTCAGCTATTACGAGTCGGTGGCCGACAGGATGCTGCCGTTTGTGGCCGGCCGGGCCCTCACCGTGGAACGGTTTCCCAAGGGCACCGGCTCCAAGGGCTTCATGCAGAAGAATGCCCCTGAGCATTTCAAGGACGACGTCATTGGCCGGCACACCGTTCCCAAGGAGGGTGGCGGCACCACCACGTATCCCGTGGTCGACAAGAAGAAGGCGGTCACCGCATTCGCCAATCTGGGGGTCATCACCTTTCACGCCCCGCCGTCGACGGTCGGGGACACCTTGCATCCCGATTGGGCGATCTGGGATCTCGATCCGCCTTCAGGTCGGTTCGACTTGGCGCGCGAGGCCGCGCACCAGATGCGTGAGGCTCTCGAGACCTTCCACATCTCCACTGTGCTCATGACCTCGGGCTCCAACGGCT
>DASWKM010000090.1:0-11047 GCA_036396635.1 Acidimicrobiia bacterium | reverse complement strand
GGAAGCATCCGCTTCGAGGACGTGGTCGGCACGGGATACCTCGAGATGTGGAGTCACTTCTCCGACGGTGGGGCGTATTTCTCCCGAACCCTGGCCGCAGCAGGGCCCATGGCGGCATTGAGTGGAGACTCGTCAGGCCGTGTCTTCGAGCTCCCGTTCTTCCTCAACGGTGCCGCCGCGCCCGAGAGGATCGAGATCAACCTGGTTCTCCCCGAGGGCGGAGAGGTCTGGATCGGGTCACTCGAGTTGGAAGGCTTCGGCGGTTCGTCGCCATGGTGGAGCGCCCGCCAATCGGGCGCTCTCGGTGCGGTGGTGGGAAGCCTGGGCGGGATCATGGGAGCGGTGGTCGGGGGTCTTGCCAGCCGCCGGCGGGCCCGTCGGCTGGTTAACGCCCTGATTATCGCCGGGGTCGTCGTCGGGGTCACGGCGACCGGGGCCGGGGTGGCGGCGCTGGTTGTGTCCCAGCCCTCCCATGTGTCTCTCTCCCTGCTGCTGATCGGGCTGGTCGTGACCGTCTTGTACGGGTCCCTGTTCCGGATCCTCTCCAGGGCCTACGCGGCCGCCGAGCTCCATCGCATCGCCGCCCTCGACGCCTGACTAGTTCCTAATGCACCAGCGATCACACGTGATCAATTGGCCGCGTGGAACGGCGCGGGTGGGGTTGCTCCAAGGTCGAGGCAATGGAGGGCCGACCCAGGTGAGGGGTAGCCTGGCGGCGCCCAGAGACAAAGGGAGCCGCATTGTCCGTTGAGGTCGACCAATCGTCTGCAGAGGGTCTCGTATTCCACACCTCGGGCGGTCAGGACCTGATCACGGCGCTGCTCGGATCATGGATGACGATTGGGGGCTTCGTCGATGGGTTTGCCCATCGCAACCTCGACACTCCCGAGACCTTCTTCACGCCGTGGCATGGCGTTCTCTACACCGGGTATCTGGCCTCATCGATTTGGGTGGTCTGGCTGTTGGCCCGCAATCGGGACAGGGCGCCGTCACCCGTGGGCGCGATCCCGGTGGGTTACGGGGTGACCGTTGCCGGTTTGGCGGTGTTCGCAGCCGGCGGGATCGGTGACCTGATCTGGCATACGTTGTTTGGGATCGAGGTGTCAATCGATGCCCTGCTCTCGCCCACCCACATCATGCTGCTACTGGGAGCGATCCTCATCGTGGCGGGACCACTCCGTGCCCGGTGGTGGGACGACGGCTACCAACCCGATCGGCTTGCTGCTTTCCTGCCGCCGCTGGTGGCGGTGACCGCGGCAGCGGCCGAAGTCGGTTTCTTCTTCCAATACGTCGACGGGTTGAGCAGCCGTTTCATGCAAGCCACCTACGAGCCCGGTCCGGAGAATGGTTACTTCGAGGTCGTCGCCGGCCTGTCCTCGATGTTGATCACGACCGTCATCCTGATGGGCGCCCTCCTTCTCCTCATGCGCCGGTGGAGACTCCCACCAGGATCGGCTTTGTTCTTGTTTGGCGCCTTCGGGCTGCTGATGGAGCTACTCGAGGGCTATGAGTTCCCGGAGGATGTGATCGCCCCCATCGTTGCCGGTCTGTTTGCCGAGATGGTCTTGAGGTACCTCCACCGCGGATCCCCAGCAGCGATCCGCATCACCGCCTTCATCGTGCCTCTGGTCATGTGGGGCGTGCGATTCGGCGTCTTCGAACGCTATGCGGACATCAATTGGCCGGTGTCGGTTTGGACCGGGTCGCTCGTTTTCACCGGTCTGACTGCTGTCGGGTTGAGCCTGCTCGCGTTCCCACCTACGCGAGACGGCGATAACCGCCTCGGAAGTGCAGCATCGGATCGTTGAGATCGGTCGTTTCGACCAGGTCGATCGCACCCGTCACCAGACCCGAGTAGCCGACGATGGTCTGGTCCCGCAGGGCGCAGTAGGCGCGGTCACCCAACGCGTCGAGGATCGGCCCCCAATCCGATTGGCTCACCTCGGCTCCGGCGAACACACCGCCGGGATTGGGCCGGAGCCCGGCGAAGACATCGGCCATCGCCCGGTGCTCGGAGCGGCACACGTGCACGACGAATCGACCGGTGCTCGCCACGACGTCCCACAGGTCGGCGGTCGGACCGACCACCAGTTGAACCAGTCCGGGCTCGCCTTCGATGACGACCAGCGATGAGACGGTCAATCCGGCCCGATGGTCCGCATCGCCCGATGTGACGATCGTCACCGGGGCGGCAAGACGTCCGCGAAAGCGCCGAGCAGGGTCACGGTCCGCCGGATCGGGTGCGAACGGGTTCTCTGCGTGAATCATTGCCTATCACCCTAGAAGTGCCTGATCCCCGATAACCTCAGACGGTGCGCACGGGAAGCCTGCTCATGCTGATCGGGGCCGGTGTGGTCGTTCTGGGCGCTTTGGTCCGGTTTGCCCCCGGGCTGTTCTCCTGGTTCGGCAACCTGCCGGGTGACATCAGGCTCGAGGGGGAGAACTCGAGAGTCTTCATCCCCATCACATCGATGATCGCGGTCAGTGTGGTGCTGACGGTCGTGGTCAGCCTCGTCGGGCTGATTTTGCGCGACCGGTGATCGGGCCCTGTCATCGAGCCGCCCCCGTAGCATCCTCGCACCGTGTTACCGATACGTGATCTCAACCCGACCCGGATCACACCCTGGGTCACATTGGCGCTCATCGCGGCGAGCCTCGCTGTCTTCTTCGGGATCCAGGCTCGGGAACCGGCCGATGACCAGGAGGAGTTCCTCTACCGCAGGGCGGCGATCAGCTGTGAGATCCTGAGCGGTGAACCACTCAGTGTCGTCGAGATAGACAGTGAGGAGTGCTCCGACCGCGTCGAGGAGCCGGCGTTCCCGGACAAGAGCCCGCTGCTATCGGTTTTCACGTCGTTGTTCCTCCACGGTGGGGTGGCCCACGTCCTGTTCAACATGTGGTTCCTGTGGATATTCGGCAACAACGTGGAGGAGGCGTTCGGTCATCTGCGCTATGCGCTCATATACATCATCGGCGGGGTGGTGGCGACGCTCGCCTATGTCGCTCTCAACCCGCACTCGACCGTCCCCCTGGTCGGGGCCTCCGGTGCGATCGCGGTGACGCTGGGGGCATACGCGGTCCTGTTCCCCGCCCATCGTGTGCTCACGTTCATCGGTTGGTTCCTGATCCCGGTGCCGGCTGCGCTGTTTCTCGGGATCTGGATCTACGCCCAGTTCGGGCTGGGAGGGTCCAACGTCGCCTGGGAGGCGCATGTCGGTGGTTTCCTCTTCGGGCTGCTCATCGCATTGATCTTCCGCCGTTCGTTGTTGCGGAGGGTCACCGCAGGCAGGTTCTGATGGCGTGCATCTGAGCGACCGCGACCGGGAAATGCTCGCCGGCTCGTCGAGCCCTGCCGCCAAGACGGCCATGGAGCTAGTGGTGGCTGCAGGTGAGGCTGATGGGGCCAGCTCGCTCCTCGACATCTCCCGGGCCCACATCGACGGCTGTCTCTACCACGGCACGGTCAGCCTCGACTTCGCCGAGTTGCTGGTCGACGGTGGTGGCCTGGTGACAGTGCCGACGACACTGAATGTCACCTCTCTCGACCTCTTGCACCCGGGTCTCTACCGCGGTGACGAGGCCGCTGCCGCTCGGCAACGCAGGCTCATGGACGCCTATGTGACGATGGGGTGCCGGCCCACCTGGACCTGCGCCCCCTATCAGCTCGCCGAGCGCCCCTCGTTCGGTGAGCAGATCGCATGGGGCGAGTCCAACGCCATCGTCTACGCCAACTCCGTGATCGGGGCACGGACCAACCGGTACGGCGATTTCATCGATATCTGTTGTGCGATCACCGGGCGGGCGCCTGCCGTCGGGCTGCATACGGATGAGGGGAGGAGGGCGACGGTCCTCGTCCGACTCGAGGTTGCGGACCATTGGCTCGACAACGACCTTCTCTACCCGGTGCTCGGCCACGTCCTCGGTCAGGTGACCGGCACAGACGTCCCGGTCATCATCGGTCTCGACGAAAGGGCCGACGAAGACCGACTCAAGGCACTGGGGGCTGCGGCGGCCTCATCTGGGGCGGTGGGCATGTTCCACGCCGTCGGGGTGACACCCGAGGCGAAGAGCCTGGAGGCAGCCATGCAAGGGAAGCCGCCCGAGCTCGTGGTCACGGTCGACGAGGCAGCCTTGCGGGCAGGTCTCGCCGACCTGAGCTCGTCAGGCTCTCGGGTGGGAGCCGTCTGCATCGGCACGCCTCACGCCTCCTACGCCGAGCTCGCCTCCCTCGCCGAGATGGTCCGTGGACGGCGGGCGGCGGTCCCGTTCTATGTGAACACCGGAAGGGAGGTGTTCGGGCGTGCCGAGCAGGCGGGTTTGGTGAAGCGGATCGAGGCTTTTGGGGCCAGGATCGTGGTCGACACCTGCACGTACATCACCCCGATCCTCGACGGTGTCGACGGTGCGGTGATGACCAACTCGGGCAAGTGGGCCTACTACGCGCCGGCGAACCTCGGTGTAGAGGTCGTGATGGGGACACAGGCCGATTGTGTCGAGTCTGCGGTCATCGGAGAGATCGTTGTTGGTGGGCCGTGGTGACCATGGGCCGGTCTCTGGTCGAAGGCGAAGCCAGTGGGGAGATCATCGTCCTCGACGAGCCGTTGTCCTTTTGGGGCGGATACGAGCCTGCCATCGGTCGGATCATCGATCCCAGCCATCCCCAACATGGCATGTCGCTGACCGGTCGGATCGTGGTCATGGCCCACGGCCGGGGCTCCAGCTCCTCGGCCTCGGTGCTGGCCGAGGCATTACGGCTGGGCACCGGGCCGGCCGGGCTGGTCCTGGAACGCCCCGATCAGATCCTGGTCACCGGGTCGCTGGTGGCAGGGCTCCTCTACGGGGTGGTGTGCCCGGTGGCGGTCGGGAAAGTCCCTGCGGGGGCGAGCGGCATCTGGGAGTTGGGGCCGGAAGGTGTCATCCGCCCGAGCCCAAGGCCGTGAAGTCCGTGGTCAACAGGGTCGCCCAGAGGTCGATGCCATACCAGAGGTTGGCGATCCGGATGTTCTCATCGGCGGCGTGCTGGTTGTTGTCGTGGTTGGCGATCGGCACGATTGCCACCGGCGCTCCGAGGATCTCCTCGAACTGGTAGAGCGGGATCGAACCGCCGAACGTGGGTAGGGCCACCACCTGCTCGCCACTCGCCGCCGCGGCTGCCTCGAGAAGCAAGGCGGCGAGGGGTGAGCTCATCGGGATCCGAGCCGCCCGGTAGCCGGGCGCCCTCGTCATCTTGGCCAAGTAGCGGTAGGCACGCCGCTCCTCGGGCGTCGGGTCACGGTCCAGCACGCGGTACCCATCAGAGACGAGCCGAGCCTCGACCCGATCGAGCATGCGATCGGGATCATCCCCGGCAGCGAGTCGCATGTCGACTGAGGCAGTGGCCTGGGCGGGTAGGACATTGCGGGCGTCGGGCCCGACTGCCGCCGCATGGAGACCCCTCACGTTGAAGCTGGGGACCATCAGCCGATCGGCGTACCGGGAGCCCGCCACCTCGGGGCCGCCGAACCCGAGCTCGTCGATCAGCAGGTCCTCCACAGCGGGAAGTGCGTCCAGTGCGGCCGCATCCGCCTCGCTGATCGCTTGGGTGTCGTCATAGAAGCCTTCGATGGTGACCATCCCCGACTCGTCCTTGCATGAACCGAGGAACGATGCCAGCTCGAAGGCCGGGTTGGGCACCCAGTTCCCGTAATGCCCCGAATGCAGCTCTCGTTCCGGGCCGTAGAACGTGAGGTCGAAACCGGAATAGCCACGGCACCCGAACGCGATCTGGGGTGCCCGAGTCTGATGAACCGGGCCATCGCACAGAAGCCAGGCGTCGGCGACGAGCCGGGAGGCGAGGTCCTCCATGTATCGCCCCAGGTTCGGGCTCCCCGACTCTTCCTCACCCTCGAAGAGGAACACGAGATCGATAGTGCGCTCGACACCCCCGGCGATGAGGGCGTCGATGGCGGCGGTGATGGCGGCAAACGGCGCTTTGTCGTCCGACGCGCCGCGGGCGTAGATACGCCATTCGGGGTCGATCTCCTCCGTCGGCCCGGGGTAGTCGACGGCTACGCCACCCTGGTGCCATGGGCCTGAGGCCAAGGTGGCCGAGAATGGAGTGGTCGTCCAGTTCGAATCGACGGGCTGACCGTCGATGTGAACATATACCCCCAGCGTCGCCGTGGCCGCCTCCGTGCGCAGCTCGCCGACGACCACCGGGCTTGCCCCGGCCATCTCGACCACTTCCATTACCGCCCCTCTGGCTTCGAAACGGCTGGCCAGCTCCACCGCGTTGCGACGCAGGTCGTCGACGGCGCCGGTGACGTTGGGGAGTTTGAGCAGCTGTGCGAAATCCCGGAGCACCTCCCACCCACGCTCATTGCGATGACGGGAGCTGACCTCGAGTGCTTGCGCCTGGGCGGGGGCTGGCTTCATCGCACCGATCGTATTGGCCCCGGCGAGGGGTATACACCTCGCCGGCCCTTCGATAGGATCGGTCGGGCACGACGCAGGCGCAACGAGAGGGGGTTCTCATGGCTAGAAAGCTCGCGTTGGCGTTGATGGCTCTCATATTGATTTTGCCGGCGACGGCTTTGGCGGTGTGGGGAGGAGAGCTCGATGGCAACGATCACCCGAGCGTCGGGGCCATGTACTTCGACGCGGATGCCGACGGCAACGTAACCGTCGGAAACCTGATTTGCTCCGGCTCGTATGCGGGACCGTCGAAAGATGGCCTCTTCGACGTGTTCCTCACCGCGGGGCATTGTCTCCCGCCACCCGAGCTCGGTATCCCGGCCTCGCTGGGCAAGGTCTCGTTCGACAACAACGAGTCCGACATCTTCGTGGACTCGCCGATCACGGTCCAGGAGTTCCATCGGATGCCTGGTTGGGGACATGACTTCGGAGATCTCCGCGACCTCGGTGTCTTGCTGTTGCCGGCCGGCTCGGTGGCTGCTGCTTTCCCGGATGCGGCCGCAAATCCGGTCCAGCTTCCGACCGAGAACTACCTGGACGAGCTCAAGGCCGACCACGAGTTGCAGTTCCGGATCGTGGATCTGGTGGGATATGGGGTCATCCCCGATTGGTCGCCGGGCGGGCCGACGACCTTCGCGTTCGATGGTGCGCGTCGGGCCGGCACCTCGATAGTCACCGGGCTGAGGGCCGCCTGGGTTCTCTACAACCAGCAACGACACGGGATCGGCACTGGTTCGGGGTTGTGTTTCGGGGACTCAGGGTCACCACAGTTCGACGAGGGCACCCTGCTCGTCTTGTCCGTCACCACGGGTGGCAACGGGCAGTGCAATGCCAACAACGAGAACTACCGGGTCGACACCGCGCTGTCACGAGCCTTCTTGGGTCAGTTCCTGGACCTGCCCTAGTAACCGGGGTTGTCACCACCGTCCGGTCAGCCGGTCACCCGGACCGTTGTGTTCATGCCGGCCTGATAGTGGTCGACCAGCCGACCCTCACCATCCTCGATCACTATTCGGCAGGTGAAGCTGTACAGGCCCGCGCTCAACTCGATGGCCAGATTGCTGGTCTCGCCGGGTTGGATCAGATCGGTGGCCGCCGCCACCTCACCCGCTTCATCGGTGATGACCAGGGTGTGGGCGAATTCCCCGGAGTTGGACGCCTGCACTGATGCGGTGTCCGCAGTGAGCTGATCGGGGCCCGTTATCGAGAACTCGGCGAGCTCGAACGATGTCGTCGAGCCGGTCTGGGCACAAGAGCCAAGGGTCACCACGAGGGCAACGCCCACCGCGAGATGAAGTCCGCGACGTCTCACACCCGCTCCCTGACCCGGGACCGGACCACTGCGGGAACCGCGATCTGGAATGTCGTTCCAGACGGGGAAGTGCTCACCGAGATCGAGCCGTCGAGAGCCTCGACCATGAGCCTGGCCATGTAGAGCCCCAGACCAGTTCCCGAGCTCGAGCTGTGCTTCTCGAATTTCTCGAAGGCGCGCGGGAGGAAGTGAGGGTCGATGCCCGGGCCATCGTCCTCCACACAGAAGAAGACGGATCTCCTGGGTCGTTGCCCCACCTCGAGCATCGGCTCTATGGCCGGCTCGATCGAACAGCTGGTCCAGACGTGGGATGCCCCATGGATCAGTGCGTTGTCGGAGAGCGAGGCGATAACCAGGGCGAGTGTGCCGACGTCAGTCCGCACCCACACGTGGCCATCCGCGACGCCATTGCCGGCTGTGACTTCGCGTGACGCTTTCGTGGCCGCGCAGGCCTCGTCGAGGGAGACCTCGACGAGCTCATAGGACAGTCCACGATTCTCGATGCGTGCCACTGCCAGGATCTGGTCGATGATCTCGTTGAGCCGTCGCCCTTCGGAGACCATCTCATTCAGCACCTGGTGTTCCTCGGAGTCGGTGAGGTTTCCCTGCCGAACCACCTCGGCACCTGTGACCACGGCGGTCAGCGGGGTCCGTAGCTCGTGGTTGATCATGAGGACGAAATCTGAGCGAATACGCATCTTTTCCTCCGCCAGTATGAGCGAGCGCTCCGCGGAGCGCCGGGCGTCGGCCAACTCGGCGTTCGTCTGCTCCAGCTCCTCCGAGTGGGTGCGTAGCAGTTCTGCCTCCAGAGCCATCTCCCGATGACGGCGCGAGGCTCGGGTGTGCCCTACGGCCACCGCCGCCGCCAAGAGCCCGAAGACGAGACCCAAAGCAACGAGTTGAATCGTGATTGGGTCGATCTCACCGGGCCGGGCCCTGCGGGCCAGGAGCTTGGAGACGTCGTAGTGGAGAAGGAGGGCTTGCCCGGGCTGATCGAGTGGTGAGACCACCTGATAGAGGATGCTGCCTGAAGGCCACTCGGGGACGCCGTCGATTTCGAGGGGCTGTTCGGTGGGGGCGGCCAAGGCGACGAAGCGGCCGGCCGACGCGCCGAATCCAAGCAGCGGGTTTGACACGGTCTCTCCGACGAAGGTCTCCGACGTCGACGACACGACCACTCCCTCCTGGTTCATGAGCGACACCGCTTCGACATCGAGTGCATTGCGGGCATGCTTGATGCCGTCTTCGGCTGAGTCGGCATCGGTGACGATGGAGACGGCCGCCGCGGTGTCGGAGGCGAAGACCTCGCCCTCACCAATCGGTTGGGAGGTGGACCGCTGATAGGCGATGGCGGCGATCAGCGCACCGGTTGCGAGGGCAGCACAGATCGCACCAACCGCGAGCCACCAGGTGGACGGACGATGGACGTCGATTCTCAGGCCGAGCCTCACCCCCCATGTATCGGTAGACGCCGGGGCCGGCTGAATTCGACCTCAGAGCGACCGGGAAGGTTCGTTACGCCGAAATGAGACAGATTCGAACCGGATATCTCCCCGGAGCGCCACGATCTCGGGAGAATCCGGAATGCGGCGGCCTATAGGCTGCAATCGATGCCGTTGGAGCTGGGTCGGTTCGGGGTGTGGCGGAGGGTGGCGGAGATAACCCCGGTCATGGCAGCCGAATTGGAACGAATGGGCTACGGGGCGGTCTGGATCGGAGGGTCGCCACGCGGCCACCTCGAGGAAGTCGAGCACATCCTCGCTGCCACCGAGCGGATACCCGTCGTCACCGGGATCGTGAACATGTGGCGTGAGGATGCCGTCACGGTCGGGCATTCGTACCTTCGCATCACCGAGCGGTACCCCGACCGCTTCGTCCTCGGGGTTGGGATCGGTCATCCGGAGTCGACAAGCGAGTTCACCAATCCCCTGAACAAGATCGTCGAGTATCTCGACCAGCTCGATGAGGTGGGTGTGCCCAGGGAGAGGACCGTCCTGGCCGCCCTGGGACCGAGGGTCCTGAGGCTGGCGGCGGAGCGGACAGCAGGCGCCCATCCCTACCTGACCACGCCTCGGCACACCGAGCTCGCCCGTGGGGTTCTTGGTGAGGGCCCACTGCTGGCACCCGAACAGAAGGTGGTCCTCGAGAAGGATGCCGATCGCGCCCGGTCGGCCGGACGACCGGTCGTCAGCCGGTATCTGCGATTGTCCAACTATCGCAACAACCTCATTCGGGAAGGGTGGGCCGCCGAAGACCTGGTCGACGATGGGAGTGACCGTTTGATCGATGCCTTGGTCCTGCATGGCGAGTCCGACGAGGTGGCCGAGGGCTTGCGCGCCCATGTGGCCGCCGGTGCCGACCACGTCGGGATCCAGGCTGTCGGCGAGGACTCCGTCGGCCAGTATCGGGCCCTGGCGTCGGTGCTGTTCGACTAGTGGTATGTCGCCATGACGCCGATCGGCTTCAGCCGACCACTCACTCTCCGTGTTCGCTAGGCTCGCTCGACAACTCTGGAACGATGGTGCGGGCAAGGTGACGACAAGGGCGCCGAGAAGGCATGCTGGTGAGAGGCAGTAGGCCCGGGAAGGGTCTGAAGACCGCAGTCGTCTTCGGCGCGATCTTTGCGGTCCAGATCGTGATCGGGCTGCTTCTCGGTTCATCGTTCTTCTCCGACCAGGCTCATGCAGCACCCGGGGCGGTGGCGAGCCCAGCCACCAGCCTCTTCCTGGATCGGGCGCCGGTGGCGGCGTCGATGAGTGTGACAACACCGAACGAGACGGGAGAGCTCGAGGTCGCACATGGCCACGTTGGGCCGGGTGAGGTGAGCTCCGCTGTCGCAGTCAGTCAGATCATCCCCTCCAGCGAGACCCTCTCAGCCGAGAACGAAAGCATCGAATCGGCGGTCGGCCGTTCGGCCGATGTCGCCGTGACCGTGGCTGATGCAGCCAGAGCCGAGCTGCAATCGATCTTGGTGGCGAATTCCCCGGTGAGTGTGTTCCCGGTGGTGGGAGGAGGACCGTTCTCCTCGAGCTTTGGTGCGCCTCGACCGGGCGGCCGCAGCCACCAGGGAAACGACATCATCTCGGAGAAGATGACACCGGTCGTGGCGGTGACCGCCGGCATGGTGATCGGGGCCCCCGACACCCCTGGCGAGGGGTGTTGCTACGTCAAGCTGAGGCACGACGACGGCAGTCACACTGTGTACATCCACCTCAACAACGACACGCCCGGGACCGACGACGGGCAGGGCTGGGGTCTGGCCGAGGGGATCATCGTGGGCGC
>DASWKM010000089.1:0-1967 GCA_036396635.1 Acidimicrobiia bacterium | reverse complement strand
TCCTGGCCGAGCGAGCCACTAACTATGTCCCCGAGCCGGGTGTCGTGAGCGCCCAGTAACGAAACTGCGGTTGTGCGACCGCTATCGAGGTCGCACGGCCTCGAGAAAGGCGAGATCTATCCCTGACCCGCTCGTTACCCTCCCCTCCCAATGACACGCCGCATCCTCGTCGCCGTCGGCTGGCCCTATGCCTCGGGCCCGCTCCACCTCGGCCATCTCGCCGGTGCCTATCTGCCCCCGGACATATTCGCCCGCTACCACCGCCTCGCCGGTCACGACGTCCTCATGGTCTCGGGTTCCGACGCCAACGGCACTCCGATCACCGTCAAGGCCGACGAGTTGGGGATCAGCCCCCGAGAGGTCGTCGACAAGTACCACCCCGAGATCCTCGGCTACTGGGACCGTCTGGGTATCACGTTCGATCTGTTCACCACGACCATGACCGAGAACCATCACTCGGTGACCCAGGAGTTCTTTCTCAACCTCTTGGAGAAGGGCTACATGATCAAGGGCACGTCGGAGCAGTTCTACGACCCCGAGGCCCAGCGGTTCCTCCCCGACAGATACGTGGAAGGCGAGTGCCCACATTGCGGCTACCCCGATGCTCGGGGTGATCAATGTGACAACTGTGGGCGCACCCTCGACCCGACCGATCTGATCAACCCCCGCTCGAGGCTGAGCGGGGCGGAGCCGGTCCGGAGAGAGACCGAGCACTACTTCTTCGATCTCCCCGCCTTCGCCGACCGTCTTCGCGACTGGTTGGAGAGCCAGGTCACCTGGCGCAAGCATGTCAGGAACTGGGCGCTGGGCATGGTCGAGGACATGCCGGTGCGCGCCATGACCAGGGACATCGACTGGGGAGTCGACGTCCCCGTCGACGACCTTGGCCCGGGCAAGAAGATCTACGTCTGGTTCGACGCCGTCATCGGCTATCTGTCGGCCTCGATCGAGTGGGCGTCCAAGACCGACGATCCCGAGGCGTGGACGAGATGGTGGAAGGATCCGGATGCCGAGTCGTATTACTTCGTCGGCAAGGACAACATCCCGTTCCACACCGTGATCTGGCCGGCGATGCTGATGGGTCACGGTGACCTCAATCTCCCCACCGATGTCCCGGCCAACCAGTACATAACCTTCAAGGGGGCGAAGGCATCGAAGTCGAAAGGTGTCGGCAACTCGATCGGCTGGTATGCGGAGCGTCTCCAACCCGACGCACTCCGCTACGCCATCGCCTCGGTGCTCCCGGAGCAGAACGACACCGACCTGAGCGACGACGAGATCATCAGGAGAGTGAACGATGAGCTGGTCGCCACCTGGGGCAACCTGGTCAATCGGGTGCTCTCGATGAGCGCGGCCAACTTCGACGGTCGTGTCCCCCACCCCGGTGAGCTGACCGACGTCGACCGGGCGATCGTCGAGCTGGGCGAGAAGGCTGTCGTGACGGTCGGTGGGCACATCGAGAGGGTGGAGCTGAGGGCGGGTCTCAGGGCGGCCATGGACGCCGCAACGGAGGTCAATGCCTACCTCAACGCCACCGAGCCTTGGAGGTTGCTCAAGGAAGACCCGGCACGGGCCGGGACGATCCTGTGGACCGCGATCCAGGCGATCGCAGCCATCAGAGTCGCCCTGTACCCCTATCTGCCTCACTCGACGGCCACGATTGGCCAAATGCTCGGCATCGGCCCCTCACTAGATTCGTGGACCGTCCCCGAGGTGGGTGGCGGAACGCCGCTGGGTGAGATCGAGCCCGTCTACACCAAGCTCGACGACGACGTCTTCGACGGCTGAAACCAACCTCACCCGGCCAGGGTCATATGAGGGTTGTCCCTCGTTTCCCTGCGACGGCTCAGACGATAGGTTGGTGACATGGTGCGCTTGGCTCGAATCGGGACCGGGGTCGCCCTGATCCTGCTGGGCATGCCAATGCTCGTGCTCCCCGGCCCGGGCATCCTGACGATCGCCGCCGG
>DASWKM010000088.1:0-3941 GCA_036396635.1 Acidimicrobiia bacterium | reverse complement strand
AGCCCGGCGTCACGCAGACGAGCCGCCACCTGCCCGGCGTACTCGTCGTGACGATCCGCCACCGGGATGATCGAGACCTGCACGGGAGCCAGCCACATCGGGAAGGCTCCGGCATAGTGCTCCACCAGGATCCCGGTGAATCGCTCGATTGATCCCGCCTTGGCGCAGTGGATCATGTACGGCCTCTCCGGGGTGTTGCCAGGGCCCGTGTACTCGAGCTCGAAGCGCTCAGGGAAGTTGAAGTCGAGCTGAATGGTCGAGCACTGCCAGCGGCGGCCGATGGCATCCCTTATGTGCACGTCGATCTTGGGCCCGTAGAAGACCCCTTCGCCCTCCGCGATTCGATAGGGAACACCATGGGACTCCAAGGCCTCGGCTAGCGCCTTCTCGGTCAGGTCCCACTGATGTGAGTCTCCGATCGCATTGCCGGGCCGGGTGCTCAAATCGGCCTCGAATTCTTCGAACCCGAAATCGCGCAGCCATGTGAGAGCGAAGTCGAGATGCAGCTTGAGCTCGTCCTGGACCTGATCCTCGGTGCAAAACGTGTGCGAGTCATCCTGGGTGAACCCACGGGCACGGAGTATTCCGTGTATCACCCCCGACTGCTCATATCGATAGACGCCACCGAGCTCACCGAGCCGGATCGGCAACTCGCGATAAGAGCGCCCACGACTCTTGTAGATGAGGACGTGGAAAGGGCAGTTCATCGGTTTGACCCGGTATTCCGGGTCGCCCTCGTACTGCATTCCCGGGTACATGTTCTCGGCGTAGAAGTCGAGGTGTCCCGATTTTTGCCACAGCTCGGACTTGCCGATGTGCGGTGTGAACACGTATTCGAACCCGAACCGTCGGTGCATGTCACGGCTGTGGTCCTCGATCACCTTGCGCAGCATCCCGCCCTTGGGGTGCCAGACGGCCAGTCCGGATCCCAGCTCGGCGGGGAAGCTGTACAGGTCCAGTTCGGGGCCGAGGCGCCGGTGATCCCGCTTCTCCGCCTCTTCCAGACGATGCAGGTAGTCCTCGAGGTCTTTTCTCGAAGGCCACGCAGTTCCATATATGCGCTGCAGCTGCTCCCGGTTCTCATCGCCCCGCCAGTAGGCACCGGAGCTACGCAACAGCTTGGCGACTGGGATTCGCCCGGTGGACGGCAGATGCGGCCCCCGGCACAGGTCGATGAAGTCGCGGTTCCTGTATGCGGTGACCACCGCCTCGCCCGATACCTCGGTCGCGTCCACGTTCTCGATGATCTCGACCTTGAACTTGTGATTGGAGAAGACATCGAGCGCCTGGTCACGATCCATCACCACGCGCTCGAACGGCTGGTCCTCGGAGATGATCTCCGACATACGGGCCTCGATCCGCTCCAGGTCATCTGGAGTGAAGGGGGTGGATACCTCGAAGTCGTAATAGAAACCGTCATCGATGGCCGGCCCGATGGCGAAGGTCGAGCCGGGAAACAGGTCGAGCACGGCCTGAGCCATCACATGGGCTGCCGAGTGGCGCAGAATGGCCAATCCATCATCGCTGTCGAGGGTGATGACCTCCAGGTCACCGCCGCCCGAGAGCGGCTGGGAGAGGTCATGTTGGGCGCCGTCGATCTTCACGGCAACGGCGGCACGCGCCAAGGCCCGCCCGATCGATTGCGCGATCTCTGATCCAGTGGTCCCCTCGTCGTAAGTTCGCACTGATTTGTCGGGTAAACGAAGATCCACCAAGACCCTCATCGTCGCTAGCCTGCGGCAGGGTAATTCGGTGCACGCGGATAGTCGCCGCCTTAATGAAACAGGGTAAGTAGGGAATGTCAGCCAGGGGACTAGTGGACAGGCTCTACCCCACTGCTCGAATTCGAGAGCTCGCCGCGGGTGCCAACTCTGTCTTTCGTGTGACAGATGAGGGTTTCGCGACGTCGATCGTGAAGGTCTATCCGGTGGCCTCGCGTGAGAAGAGGGAGCGTCACGCCCTCGAGGCCTTGGCTGGCATCGAGGGTCTCCCAGCCATCCATAACCACGGTATCGACGGTGATCAGGCCTGGCTGGCCATGAGCGACGCGGGCAACTGGAACCTCTCCACTCTCCCCAAGAACCTCGCCGTGCTTGAAGCCGCCGGGCGCACCCTGCGAAACGTCCACACGGCGCACGCCAAGATCACCAACCTGATCATCGGGATCGACAGTGACTACGTGAGGAGTCACTACCGGTCGACCATCGAGCGGTTGGGGAGATTCAGACGCAGGTTTGGCATGGACCAGGGCGTCTTGGATCGGGCGATGACCATAGAGCCACCCTTGGCCACCGACCCGGTGCCAGCCCATACCCATCCCACACCGTCGAAGTTCGTGGTGGACGACAGCGGAGCGGTGACCCTGGTCGACTGGGAATGGGCCACGCTGGGCCCACCGGAATGGGACCTCACCCTCGCCGTCTGGCAATTCGCCAAGGCGCATGGCGAGGACGCCGCCGCCGCATTCCGGCGGGGTTATGGCGCCGAGCTCCCCGAGAGTCGCTACCGCTCATGGGTGGCATACCACTCGGCCATGATGATGCTCGACGCGGCCGAGATGCGAGACGGGCGGCTAGGTGATCTCAGCTACCTGGTCGACGACCTCACCGAGGCGGTGGTCGGGTAACCACGGCCGGTGGAAATCCACGGAATCCCGGCCCTTCGCACTTAGCCTCTCACTTGCCCTCGGCAAGGAGAACGGGCATGCTCGAAGCTCTGGTGGTGGCCACTGCGACAACTGGTCTGTTCGCGCTCGCAAAGGGTGTCAGGAGCAACGAGCGGTTCAAGGTCGATCCGCGTCTCGTCGTCTCCTTGAGAGACGACCGATCCAATGATCTTCCCTGCCCTTGGTGCTACGCCCCCACCGACGAGAAGGACAGCCGCTGCAAGGGGTGCGGCAGATCCTTCGGCTGATCACGCAGAGGGTGCAACCGGGAGGATCTCTGCTCGAACCTACCCGTTTAGCGAGCTCCGGCCCCCTAATGTGAGTTTTCGTGAGCAGGGTAGGTCTGGTCCTCGGTGGTGGAGGTATCACCGGCGCCGCCTATGAGATGGCGGCCCTCATGTCGTTGCGCATGGCTACCGATTGGGACCCCAATCAAGCGGACGTGATCGTCGGCACCTCCTCAGGAGCCTTTGTCACCGCACTCGTCCGTCACGATGCGCTCACTCTCGACTCACTGGTTCTGCCGACCGATGATCGTGCCGATGTGGCCGAGCGGATTAGGGCCCAGGTCTATGCCAAGGGACCTTCGACAGGCATGGGCCAATGGGTCAAATACGGGCTGGTCCCCGGTGTGAAGAATCCGGGTCTGTCGATGGTCCTGGGCTCGCCTGCCCGTTACAACGCGTCGGGAATAGGCGACTGGGTGAGGGCTCATATCGGCGAGGTTGCCTCCTCCTCGTGGCCCAGCTCTTCCACGGCCATCGTTGCCTATGACATCAAGAGGGGGACGCGAGCGGCATTTGGCACCGATGCGGCTCCACAGGTGGGCATGGCCGACGCCGTGTCCGCCTCGTCTGCGGTGCCACTCGTGTTCAGGCCACATCCCATCGGGGACGACCTCTACGTGGATGGTGGCGTTTCCTCAGGCACCCACGCCGATATCGTCCTCGGGTACCCAGACCGCCTCGATCTCGTGTTGGTCGTGGCCCCAATGGCCGCGGAGATCCAAAGACGTCGGGCCCGATTCCACGAGAAGATGTTCGATCGCGTGGGGATGCGCTCGTTGAGCAACGAGATCGAGATGATCAGGTCCGCCTGGCCCGAGTGCGAGGTGATCACCCTGACCCCATCCCCGTCTGTTCAGAACGCCATGCGCCCCAATCCGCTCGATGCGTCGAGAGCCGTGGCCACCTTCATGAGAACCCTGATATCGATGAAGCGGACGCTGGGGCGTTCCGACGTCTGGCATCGTCTCGAGCACCACCTGATTCACCCG
>DASWKM010000087.1:0-4265 GCA_036396635.1 Acidimicrobiia bacterium | reverse complement strand
GGGAGATGGCCCTCGTGGCCGCCCACGACTGGGACTGCGCCGGGGCGATGGCGGCCGGGGCACAGGCGGTCCTGGTCCAACGTCCGGGTGTGAGATGGGGATTGCCGTCAGACCCACCCGAGGTGGTGGTCGGCGATCTGGGAGAGTTGGCCGATCTGTTGGGAGTCTGACAGACTGTTCCGTGCGGATCCGTCCCGACACGGTCGTGACAAACACTCATCGCCCCCTTGTAAATTACCTCACAAGCGGAGGGCGCCCTATTCTCAACCCGCAGTGACCCTGGCCGATTACGCACCGATCTTCGTGATGCTCGTGCTGGCGGGAGGCTTCGTGGCCGTGTCGCTGCTCGTCTCCCGGATGGTCTCGCCGAACCGGCCCACACCCGAGAAGCTCGATCCCTACGAATGCGGCATCATCCCCGAGGTCGAGCCAAGCCAACGATTCCCGGTCAAGTTCTATCTGGTGGCCATGCTCTTTGTCGTGTTCGACGTCGAGATCATCTTCTTGTTCGCATGGGCGACCGTCTGGGACTCCCTCGGCTGGTACGGCGTCGGGGCGGTCCTCATCTTCACATTCTTCGTGATCGAGACCCTTCTGTACGTCTGGAAACGCGGTGCGCTGGACTGGAACGTGAAGAGCCGTGCCCGCTACATCCCGGGCGAGGATCGAGAGGCGGCATAGACCGTGGCCACGACAGCTCCCGGCAACCTGTTGATGACAACGGTCGAGAGAGCCGCCAGGTGGGCGCGCACCCGGTCGATGTTTCCCGCTACCTTCGGCCTGGCCTGTTGCGCCATCGAGATGATGGCAACGGGGGCCGCCCACTACGACCTGGCCCGGTTCGGCATGGAGGTATTTCGCGCCTCACCCCGGCAGGCCGATCTCATGATCGTGGCGGGGCGGGTCAGCCAGAAGATGGCTCCGGTGCTCCGTCAGGTCTACGACCAGATGCCGGACCCCAAATGGGTGGTATCCATGGGCGCCTGCGCCAGCACAGGGGGAATGTTCAACAACTACGCCCTGGTCCAGGGTGTGGATCAAGTGGTGCCGGTGGACATCTACGTGCCCGGGTGCCCTCCGGGGCCGCAGAGCCTCATGCACGGGATCCTGAGCCTCCACGACAAGATCATGTCCGGGGAGATCGACCATTGAGCCCTGTCCTGGCGACCCTCGCCGCCGCGTTCGGGTCGGTCATCTGGGAGGAGTCTCACGGGCAGGATGTCGCCCGCGTACCGTCGGACGACTGGCTTGCGTTCGCCCGGGCCGCCAAGGATGCCGGTTTCGAGGTTTGCATCGATGTCACCGCCGTGGACTGGATGCGTCAACGTCCTGAGCGTTACGAGGTGGTCGCCAACCTGTTGTCCATGAGCGGCCGGACAAGGCTCCGCCTGATCACCACGGTCGGCCGCGAAGAGCCCACCATCGACTCGGTCACACCCATCTGGCCCGGCGCCAATTACGCCGAGCGTGAGGTTTACGACATGTTCGGCATCCACTTCGCCGGCCACCCCGACCTGACCCGCATCCTGATGCCCGATGATTGGGAGGGCCATCCATTGCGCAAGGACTTCGGGGTCGGATCGGTCCCCGTCCAGTTCAAGGCCTCACACCAGGTGAGCTGAGATGACCGACGAGAAGACAGTCGACGTCTGGGTAGCCGGCACGGAGGAGCCACAGTTCCGACCGACCGACGAGGGCGCTCAAGAGCTCGGGCTCGAGGAGTCGGATGCCCGTCTCGCCGACCAGTACGGCCGGGCCGTGGACGACGACTACCTGTTCGACGACGAAGTGGTCGACGAAGAGCGGATGATCGTCAACATGGGGCCGCAGCATCCGTCGACCCACGGGGTGCTTCGGTTGCAGCTGGAGCTGGAGGGAGAGGTGATTCGCCGGAGCAAGCCGATCATCGGGTACCTGCACACCGGGATGGAGAAGACCGCCGAGCAGCTCACCTTCTCCCAGGGCCCGACCAACGTCACCCGAATGGACTACCTCGCCCCGCTCCACTGCGAGCTCGCCTATTCGCTGGCGGTGGAGCGCCTGGCTGGAGTGGAGGTCCCGCCGCGGGCGTCGGCCATCCGGGTCTTGATGACCGAGTTGAACCGGGTGTCATCTCATCTCGTGGCCCTCGCCACCAATGGCATGGACGTCGGTGCCGTATCGATGATGATCTACGGCTTCCGGGAGCGGGAATCGATCCTTGCCTTCTTCGAGAAGGCAACCGGTCTGCGGATGAACCACAACTACATCCGCCCAGGCGGGGTGGCCGCCGACCTGCCCCCCGGCTGGAAGGACGATGTGGCCGCCATCCTGGAGGACATTCCTCGACGTCTCCGGCTGTACGACGACCTTCTGAAGGACAACCCGATCTGGATTGCCCGCACCCAGGGCGTGGGCGTCATCGAGCCCGAAGAGGCGATTGCCCTCTCGATCACCGGCCCCGCACTCCGGGCGACCGGGATCGACTGGGACATCCGCAAGGCATTCCCCTACTCGGGCATCGATCGGTACGAGTTCGACGTCGTGGTCGGCACCCGTGGCGATGTCTACGACCGCTATCAGGTGAAGATCGGTGAGATCCGGGAGTCGCTCAAGATCGTGACCCAGGTGATGGAAACCATGCCAAGAGGTGACTACCGCGTCGACGATGCCAAGATCACCCCGCCACCCCGGGCACGCATCGACGAGTCGATGGAGGCCCTGATCCATCACTTCAAGCTCTTCACCGAGGGATTCAAGGTGACCGCCGGGGAGACCTACGCGGCCGTCGAGTCGCCGAGAGGTGAATTGGGTTGCTATCTGGTCTCCGACGGCGGCGCCAAACCGTATCGGATGCACACCCGGGCTCCCTCGTTCTACAACCTCCAGGCTTTGCCTGTCGCCATGGGCGACAGCCTGGTGGCCGACACCATCGCGACCATTGCCTCGATGGACCCGGTGATGGGGGACGTGGACCGATGAGTCATTGGCCGGAGGCCACGCAGGACCGTGCCCGTCAGATCATCTCCCGATACCCTGAGAAGCGGTCCGCTGTCATGCCCCTCCTCTATCTGGCCATGGCCGAGGACGGTCATCTCACCGACGGGGGGATGGAAGAGGTGGCCGAGTGGTGCGCCATCACCCCGGCCCAGGTCCAGTCGGTGGCCAGCTTCTACACCATGTACAAGCGGGAGAAGACGGGCCAATACCTCATCTCCTGCTGCACATCGATCTCATGCATGCTCCTCGGCGGTGACGACGTCCTGGCCGCCGTCGAGGACGAGTCCGGTGTTCCCCACGGTGAGACCGATGACGAAGCCTTGCTGTCGGTCGAGCATGTGGAGTGCATCGGCGCATGTGGGGGGGCACCTGCGGTCCAGGTGAACTACGAGCTGATCGAGGGGGTCACACCGGTGAAGGCCCGCGAGTTGGTCAACTGGCTCAGAGCCGCCCGGCCCGAAGTGGTCAACACCGATGAGATTCAGCAGCTCTTCGGGGGCAGGCGCAGCTTCGATTGGGCGATCGTCGAGGATGGCGGCGCTGTCGGGCCCTACCCGGCGTTCCAGCCGTTGGGAACGTTCCAGAGCGAGGCGAGCACTTGACCGCCCCGTTGCTCATCACCAAGCGGATGACCGAGCACCCTGCCGACTCGCACACCATCCGCCGGTATGAGTCCACCGGTGGGTACAGACAGGCAAAGAGGGCACTCGAGATGACCCGGGACGACCTGGTGGATGAGGTCAAGGCGTCCGGCCTCCTCGGACGGGGCGGGGCCGCATTCTCGGCCGGGCTGAAATGGAGCTTTCTCGCTCCCGCCCGACCCTCATATCTGGTGGTCAACGGTGACGAGTCCGAGCCAGGCACGTTCAAGGATCGTCAACTGCTGGAGCGAGACCCACATCAGATGATCGAAGGGATCATCATCACCGCCGTCGCCAACGAGGTGCACGACGCCTTCGTGTACATCCGTGGCGAGTACCCGAAACCGGCCCGTCGGGTTCAGACGGCTCTCGATGAGGCGTACGCCAAGGGTTACCTGGGCAAGGGGATATTCGGGTCTCGCTATGACCTGGAGGTGATCATCCACCTCGGTGCGGGCGCCTACATCTGTGGCGAGGAGACCGCCCTCATCAACTCCCTCGAGGGTCTCAGGGGAGAGCCACGGCTCAAGCCCCCATACTTCCCCGCCGCCAAGGGCCTCTACATGATGCCGACCATCGTCAACAACGTCGAGACCATCTCGAACATCCCTCACATCCTGGCGATGGGTGCGGGTAAGTTCGCCG
>DASWKM010000086.1:0-31980 GCA_036396635.1 Acidimicrobiia bacterium | reverse complement strand
CACCACCTCGACGATCGTGTCGAAGTCGATCTCCAAGGGCGGCGGTCGGGCCGGTTACCGGGGCCTGGTGCGGGTGGAGCCCGGGGCGAAGAACGCCAAGAGCTTCGTCCGGTGCGACGCGCTCATCCTCGACGAGAAGAGCCGATCGGACACCTATCCCTACATGGAGATCGAGGAGAACGACGCCGAGATCGGCCACGAGGCCACCGTGTCCAAGGTCGGTGACGAGCAGCTCTTCTATCTCATGAGCCGCGGCCTCACCGAGGAGCAGGCGACGTCGATGATCGTCGCCGGCTTCATCGAGCCGATCGTCAAGGAGCTGCCGATGGAGTACGCGGTCGAGATGAACCGACTCATCGAGCTCAACATGGCGGCTGCGGGGGCGGTCGGTTAGGAGTCGGCGACGAACGAGCGATGAACACCGCATAGGCGCGTTCATCGCACGAACGTGGAGAAATGGTCGGTCAGCGACCGCTGAGGGAGAAGTGGTGGTAGTCCTTCACCGAGCTCCAGTTACCACCCCAGTGCCAGCCCGAGTGCTCGAATGCCCGCACCACCTGGTCATCGGCGGTGATCATCCCCGGCTCGCCCAGTGACCGGTCGACATATTTGGTCGCATTGGGTGGCCAGACCTCGCTCGAGGTGATGTACGGGTTGAGGAAGGGGTTGACGTCGATGGCCAGCCCCTTGGCGTGCTCCGACCAGGTCGTGGTGCCCCCCACGAACCGGCAATGCAGCCCGGATGTGTTGTTGTAATTCGGATCGTCATCCTCGATGCCCTCCGGCAGGTCCCCGATCGGGATGACACTCTCTATCGGGTATCCGACGTCGAAGAGTCGGCGGAAGATCTCGACCACCGCATCGGCCTGGTTACGTGCGACGACGATCTCCCCGTCATGGGTCGCTCCGTCGAAGCCCCAGTGGTTGAGTCTTATCAGGACGACCTCTTCGGGAGTGATCGGGCAGTCCGGTGTGTAGGAGTGGGCGAGTCGCTCAGCGGTGACCTCGGTGATGACGGCCTCGAACACCGGCTCGGGCAGGGTGGTCGTGGATGTCGTCGTGCTGCTCGTAGTGGTCGTCGATGTGGTCGTTGTCGAGGTGGGTGGGCTTGGTGGGGTGGTGTGGATGTCAGCCTCCGGCGACCCCTGGCAAGCTGTCACGGCCACTGCCAGCAGGACCAGCAGTCTGTGCGGCCAAATGATCACATGTGATCGCCCCTGCATTGGGAACCGATTGGTCAGACGTTGGAACGGCCGACGGCGAACCCGAGGACGAGGCCGCCGAGACCGGCCCAGATGAGGGAGAACTCCTCGACGCCGACCGAGTAGATGGGTGGGGCGCCTGCGATGCGGAGGAGGGCGGAGGCCACGATGCCTCCGATGACCCCCATCAGCAGGGTTCCGAAGAGATTGTCGGCCGAGCCGACGAACCCCCCGATCAGGCCGAACAACCCACCAACGCCGCCGGCGATGGCAAGAGCCTGTAGGGTCGACGCATCGAGGAACATGCCTTTCAGCCTATCCGTCGCGGCGGCCGGCTCTAGGCAGAGATTACCTTTTCCTCAACCACGTCGGTGATCGGAAACTGGACCGACCGTCCGGCGAGGCTGAAGGGCTCGGTGAGCATGACCACGATCGTCGTGGGCCCACGACTGACTACATGTCCGGTGTAGGTGTGAAACCCGTCCCGATCTTCTGTGATGAATGTCACGACCATTTACTACTCCGACCGTCAGGATCGGCAAAAGGTTGCATTTCCGTATAGGTCGAAAGTCCATGATCGCCAAGACACCCCCGGATGCCTGGTTTATTCGTCGATTACTTGATTCGCCTTATCTTGGAGGGTTGTGCGCTTGCTAGTGGTCGAGGACGAGCCCGAGCTCGCCGAGGTGATAGCCCGTGGGCTGCGGCGTGACGGCCATGCCGTCGATGTCGCCCTGCGTGCCAATGACGCCGAGCTCAAGCTGCGGTCTGCCGGGTATGACCTGGTGCTGCTCGATTGGAATCTGCCCGACGGGTCCGGGCTCCAGCTCTGCCGGGACCTCGTCAGCGGAGATCTCCCCACACTGGAAGGCGACCGGCCCAGGATCATGATGTTGACCGCCCGTGACGATGTGGACGACCGTGTGAGAGGGCTCGACTCGGGCGCCGACGACTATTTGGTCAAGCCTTTCGCATTTGCTGAGCTGTCGGCTCGAGTCCGGGCTCTGATCCGACGCGACACCGAGAGCGACCCGGTGATCAGCGTGGGTGCGCTGGTGTTGGACGCCGCCCGATTCATCGCCACTCGAGACGGAGTTCGCCTCGACCTCACCGCAAAGGAGTTCGCGCTCCTCCATTACTTCATGGCGAACCCCGGGATCGTGATGAGCCAGGAGCACCTGCTCGAGCATGTCTGGGATGAGATGACCGACCCAATGACGAATGTGGTCAGGGTGACCGTGAGCAATCTCAGGAAGAAGCTCGGCCAACCACAGTTGATCACGACGGTCCCAGGTCGCGGCTATCGCCTGGAAGAGGGCTGATGCCGAGCTGGCAGTCGATTCGCTTCCGGCTCTCGGTCCAATACTCCGCTCTCGTCTTCGGCCTGGGAGGGGGCCTGCTCGGGTTGGTCTACCTGGCCATCCAACGCTGGCTCCGGTCCCAGACGATGGCGACGGTCATCACCGGTCAGAGGGTGGTACTGCTCGACGGCACCGTGGTGCTCGTCCCCGAGATGAAGGAGATCGAGGCCAGGGCGATCGAGTCGATCTACAACGAGATAGTCCTCGATCGTGTCGCCCAGTTCACGCTTCTCGCTCTCGGGGCCCTTTTCCTCCTGAGCATGATGGTCGGGTGGGTGATGTCGGGGAGAGTCCTCAAGCCCGTAGGTGAGATCACCGAGGTCGCTCGCGAGATCCAAGCCTCTGACCTGAGCCGTCGCATCGCCCTCACCGGGCCGGACGATGAGCTCAAACGCCTCGGTGACACCTTTGACGAGATGCTGGAGCGCCTCGACATCGCGTTCTCGAGTCAGCGTCAGTTCCTGGCCGACACCAGCCACGATCTGCGTACTCCGCTGACGGTCATCCGGTCCTACGTCGAGCTGGTCGCCGACGACCCCGAGGCGGGTTTGGAGGAATGGCGCGAGGCAGGGGGCGTCATCAGGCGGAATGCCGAGAAGATGTCCGCCATGATCGCAGACCTGCTCGCCTCGGCTCGTCTCCAGACCGGGAGGGCTCAGTCGGTGACCATAGACATCGCCGAGATGGTCGTTTCCAAGGTCGCCGATTTCTCCCCGGTTGCAGCCGCCGGGGGTGTCGAGGTTGGCGCAAGACCCGGTCCAGCGCTCGTCCTGGGCGTCGAGGTCGCCCTCGACCGCGCCCTCTCCAATCTGATCGAGAACGCGATAAAGGTGGCGCCGTCGGGGTCGACGGTTCTCGTCGGGTGTGGGGTCGAAGACGGCTGGGGGTGGTTCGGTGTGCGTGACCAGGGCCCGGGGCTGTCACCCGAGCCCGGGGATCGCGCGGGGCTGGGATTGTCGATCGTCACCCAGATCGCTGAGGGCCACGGTGGCTCATTGGCCACGTTTGCAGGTGAGGGGGCGAGGGGCACCACCATGGTGGTGTGGCTTCCGGGAGGCGATCGGGACGGTTTGCCACCGGACCATTCGCCTCTTACAGATACTTGACGATTCGTTTACGAGGGGCTTAGTGGTGGCGGGCTAGCTTCGTCACTGCCAGGAGGTCAGAGATTGAATGAAGATGTGACAGTCACCGAATACAAGAAGTCGCCGACATGGGTGGCCGCCCTTCTGTTCTTCGGCGCCGTTGCGGCGCTGGTGGTCGGTCTGCTCTGGGCCTTGCCCGATCAGACCGAGGAAACGGCCGGGGACGAGGCGACGACAACCACGGCTCGGTCCGTCGACGTGGTCGCCCCCTCCTTCGTCCCGGGTGATGAGCCCATCGCGGACGCAGCCGAGGTGATCCTCCCCTCGGTGGTCTTCGTCCAGACCAGCGCCGGCTTGGGCTCGGGTGTCATCTACGACAGCGATGGGTTGATCGTCACAGCGGCTCACGTGGTCGAGGGCTCCGATACCGTTCGGATCAGGTTCGCCGACGGCGAGCAGGTTTCCGGGACCGTCGTGGGCGTAGCGACCGAAGTCGATATCGCAGTGATCCGGGTCGAGCGTGACGGCCTCGAGGAGGCGACCTTCAGCACGGAGAAGCCGCGGGTGGGCCAGATGGCCATCGCGGTGGGCAGCCCTTGGGGCCTCGAGTCGACAGTCACCGCAGGCATCATCTCGGCGGTCGACCAGACCAACTGCTCACTCGAGACGTGCTCGTCGATGGTACAGACCGACGCAGCCATCAACCCGGGAAACTCCGGTGGTGCCCTGGTCGATCGGTCCGGTCAGGTGGTGGGCATCAACGTCTCCATCTTCACCGACTCGGGGGCCAACGATGGGGTGGGTTTCGCAGTCCCGGCCGACATCGTCGTCGCCTATGCCAACAGCATCATCACCGGTGAGCCCCTGCAGACGGCGTTCCTGGGTGTCCGGGGTGAAAACGTCAACACCGAAGGTCAGGCGGGCTCGGTGATCACCGAGGTGACGGCCGGTTCGGCCGCGGAGTTGGCGGGTATCCAGCTCGACGACGTTGTCATCGGTTTCGATGGAGTTCCTATCCTCGGGTTCGAAGACCTCATCGCCCAGGTTCGCGCCCATCGGCCGGGTGAGACGATCGAGATGCTCATCCTTCGCAACGGGGAAGAGCTCACGGTCGACGTGACGCTGGGGGTCCGCACCGAAGACGTCGGCTGATCCCAATTACGGGTAAGGTGCCGGCACAGCCCTGGGAAACAGCGAAGTCGGTTGGAATCCGATGCTGTCCCGCAACTGTGAAGCTCCTTTTGGAGACGAGCCAGGTCGCCTGACCTCGGGGCCACGAGAAAGTCTCGGGTGAAGACGGAACCGTGGGCTCAGGGAAGCCACACCGACCTCTTCATCCTCCAGAAACGGAGGATGTTTCATATGAGATGGAGTTCACTGCTCCTGGCCTTGCTGCTCGCCGTTGCCGCCTGCAGCCCGGCAGACAGCGGCAACAACACCACCACCACGACGACGGCGACAGCCATCACTGCAGAACCGTCATCGACAACCACGAATGTCGCTGACGTCGACTTTCCGGCGACCGTCGTCGACGACAACGGACCGGTCACAATCGAACGGCGCCCGGAGGCCATAGTCTCGCTCTCGTCGACAGCCACCGAGATGCTGTATGCCGTCGGCGCCGGCTCTCAGGTGGTCGCAGTCGATGATCAGTCGAATTACCCCACCGACGCCCCGATCACCGACCTCTCCGGGTTCACCCCAAATCTGGAAGCCATACTCGCGTATCAGCCCGATCTGGTGATCATCGGGTTTGACCCTGCCGACAACCCCATCTCCGAGGCATTGGAGGCGGTCGATGTGCCCACCATCTTCCTCAACGCCGCATCGACCATCGACAATGTCTATCGACAGATCGAATTGATCGGTCAGGCAACTGGCCACGCCGAATCGGCGGCCGAGGTGAGCACCGAGATCGCAGAGGCACTCAACGCCGTCGTGGTTCGGGTCGGTGACATCGGTGAAGGGGTCACCTACTACCACGAGCTCGACGCCACACTGTTCACGGTGACGTCAGGCACGTTCATCGGCGAGATCTATGGGCTCTTGGGTTTGGTCAACATCGCCGATCCGGCCGACGCAGATGGGTCTTCTGGGGGGTTCCCCCAACTCTCCTCGGAGTTCATCGTCGCCGAAGACCCCGACATCATCTTTCTCGCCGACGCCGCCTATGGCGAGTCGCTGCAGACGATCTCCGAGCGTCCTGGCTGGGGTGCGATGACGGCGGTGCAGAGCGGGGCGGTGGTCGGATTGGATGCCGACATCTCCTCGCGATGGGGCCCCCGCATCGTCGACTTCCTCGACGTCGTTGCCGCCGCAGTCGAAGAGCATGTTGGCGCCACGACGAGCGGGTAGTTGAACAAGGCATTCTCCGCTACGACAGCCCGACCGGCCAGACTCCGGGGAGGGGCCATCGCCCTAGGAGTCGGGGCGCTCCTGGTCGTGTCCTTGGTTGGTCTCTTGGTGGGAGCGGCGGGGATCCCGATCGGGGGCGTGTTTCGCGCCCTTGCCAACGCAATCCCGTTTGTCGACATCGACCACGGTCTCAGCGATGTTGAGCTGCGAGTCCTGTTCGAGATCCGACTGCCGCGGGTCGTGCTTGGAGCGTTGGTCGGTGCGGTGCTGTCCGTCGCCGGGGCCGCCTACCAGGGCGTATTCCGAAACCCGCTCGCAGATCCCTATCTGCTTGGTGTGGCCGCAGGCGCAGGTCTGGGAGCGACTCTGGCGCTTCTCCTCACCGAGACCGACGGGCTGGTGGCCCCTTTTGCATTTGCCGGAGGTTTGGCGGCGGTCCTGGTGACCTATGTTCTCGGTCGATCGGTGGGCGGCCGCTCAACCATCACCCTGATTCTCGCCGGGGTGGCGGTTGCGGCTTTTGCCACCGCGATCCAGACCTACCTCCTCCAGAGCAATGTAGAGACCATCCGGGAGGTCTACTCGTGGATCCTGGGGCGTCTCGTGACGGTGGGGTGGAGTGAGGTCATCACTCTCCTCCCGTATCTCGTTGTGGCCGCCGCCATCCTGTTTGGCTCCCGGCGTCTCCTCGATGTCCTCAGTCTTGGAGACGAGGAAGCCGAGGGACTTGGCGTCAACGTCGGACGGGTACGTTGGGTGATTGTTGTCTCTGCGACGCTGGCCACTGCGGCCGCGGTCTCGGTGAGCGGGCTGATTGCCTTTGTCGGTATCATCGTCCCCCACACCATCCGACTTTTTCTCGGTTGGAGCTATCGAATCATCATCCCGATGTCGATGCTTCTCGGCGCCTCGTTCTTGATGGCCGCAGATGTCGCCGCCCGGACTCTGGTTGCGCCCGCCGAGCTCCCCATCGGTGTGGTGACCGCTTTTCTGGGAGCACCTTTCTTTCTCCTCATCCTCCGCACGATGCGAGGCCCGACATGATCTTGTGGGAAGAGGTCGAGGTCTCATACGGAGGACGTCGTGTCCTCGGCCCGATCACGCTCGATGTCGCCGATGGGGAGTGGCTCGGGTTGATCGGACCCAATGGAGCGGGCAAATCGACCCTGCTCAAGACCGCAGTCGACGTTGTCGACTACTCGGGGACAGTCTCCCGCCGGGAAGAGCCCCTGCGTTCGGGTCTCGATGTCGCCTGGATGCCACAGCGGCCCCATCTGCCTGACGCGATGGGAGTGGCCGACTACGTGATGTTGGGTCGGACCCCCCATCTCGGGCTCCTCACGCCAGAGTCGAGACACGACGTGGACACGGTGCGCTCCGCCCTCGAGAAACTCGACCTCGACAGTCTTGGCCGTCGGCCATTGGGAACACTCTCCGGTGGCGAAGCGCAACGGGCGGTGTTGGCCCGGGCGCTGGCCCAGGAAGCACCCGTTCTCCTTCTCGATGAGCCCACGGCCAGTCTCGATGTGGGTCACGCCGTCGAGGTGCTCGATGTCGTCGACGAGTTGCGTCACCGCGAGGGGCTGACGGTCGTGGTGGCGGCTCACGACCTCACCCTGGCCGGGCGATTCGCCGACCGGCTGGTGCTCCTGAGTGAAGGAATCCTCGCGGCCGAAGGGTCACCTGAAGAAGTCCTCACCGAGGAGACCCTGAGAGCACACTACGGTCCCGGCGTGCGTGTCATCGATGACGATGACGGCCCCATTGTCGTCCCAATGAGGATCAATCATGGCTGAGCAGAGTCCACCCACCAAGGCTCCACACGTGGGGTCGGTTCGAGCGCGGTCGCTGGTGATCGTCAACACCGGTGACGGCAAAGGGAAGTCGACGGCGGCGTTTGGCACGGCCATCCGGGCGGTCGCCCGTGGCTGGCGTGTGGCGGTCATCCAGTTTCTCAAGTCTGGCGACTGGAGTGTCGGGGAAGAGAAGATCAGCCGTCAGATCGGGATCGACTGGTGGGCATTGGGAGATGGGTTCACCTGGGATTCAGAAGACCTGGACAAGTCTAAGGCCGTCGCACGGGAGGCATGGAGCCACGCCAAGAGTGTGATCGCCGGTGGCGAATACGAGGTCGTGGTCCTCGACGAGATCACCTACCCGATCAACTGGGCGTGGATCGACATCGACGAAGTCTGTTCGGTGATCGAGCAGCGTCCGGAGAAGACCAATCTCATCATCACCGGCCGTGATGCCCCCGACCGGATCGTTGAATTGGCCGACACCGTCACCGAGATGCGAAAGGTGAAGCACGTTTTCGACCTGGGGATCATGGCCCGAAGGGGGATCGATTACTGATGCTCCTCCTCATCGGGGGTGCTCGTTCCGGTAAGTCACGTCTTGCCGTCGAGATGGCCGAGCGTCATGGCGGTCCGGTTTGTCTGATAGCCACCGGGGAGGCAAGTGACGAGGAGATGACGGAGCGGATCGAGCGGCATCGTCGGGAGAGACCGGAGTCATGGCAGGTGATCGAGGAGTCCCGGCAGCTCGACGCCGCCCTCGGTCAGACCGGCGTTGAGGAGACCCTCATCATCGATTGTCTGACCCTCTGGGTGAGCAATCTGATGATCGATCGGGACGATGGGTCGATCATCGATCTCGCCAAAGCCACTGCCCGGACCGCTTCGGCACGGGAGGCGTTGACGATCGTGGTCACCAACGACGTCGGCCTCGGTCTGGTGCCGATGGATCCGGTGGGTCGCAGATATCGCGACCTCCTCGGTCTGGTCAATCGTGAGTTCTCGCGACAGGCGGAGAAGGCGCTCCTCGTGGTGGCCGGTCGAACGTTGGAGTTGGAGAGACCCGGATATGGCCCTTGACCTGGGCCGGCTTCCAAAACCAGACGTGCAGTCAGGAGCCGCGGTCAGAGAAAGGGCACAAAATGTGTTGAGACCCACCGGAGCCCTGGCCCGACTCGACGAACTGGCCGTCTGGCTGGCCCAATGGCAGCGGACCGCCACACCTTCGGTGGACCGACCCGCCGCGTTGCTGTTTGCCGGGGACCACGGTGTGGTGGTCGAAGGGGTGAGCGCCTACCCGTCGGAAGTGACCCGATCGATGGTCGACGCCCTCCGCTCCGGGAAGGCAACAGCCTCTGTCATGGCCCATCAGCTCGACGTCGATCTTCACATACATGACGCTGGCGTCGGTCGTCCGACCGGCAACATCAAGGTGGAGGCGGCGATGACCGCGGACGAGTTCGATGTGACTTTCGGCCAAGGACGAGAAGCGGTGGCGGCCTTGGATACCGATCTGCTGATCCTTGGGGAGATGGGCATCGGGAACACGACCACGGCGGCGGCGGTCGCCACGGCGCTGCTGGGGAGACCCGCCGCCGAGATGGTCGGCCCCGGAACCGGGCTAGATGGGCCGGCTATTGAGGCAAAGACCCGGGTTGTCACCGCCGCCGTGGAACGAGCGGGCAGCGTCGAACCAATGGAGATCCTGCGCGAGCTTGGCGGCCGCGAGCTGGTGGCGATGGCAGGGGCGGCTCTCGAGGCCCGACGACGATCGATACCGACGCTGTTGGACGGGTACGTGGTGACTGCGGCGTTGATGACCCTGGAGCTGACAGGGCGGGGGGCTCTCGCGCACTGCTGGCCGGCACACTTGTCGCCCGAGCCCGGTCATGCACGACTCTTGGAACTTCTGGGCAGAAGACCGATCCTCGATCTGGAGATGCGACTGGGTGAGGGGAGCGGTGCACTGGCCGCCTTACCGTTGGTTCGTCTCGCTGCAACCTGTGTTGTCGATGTTGCCACATTCGCCGAATGGGGCCACTGATGAGAGGTTTTCGCCTCGCCGTGTCGTTTCTGACCCGGATCCCGGCTCACGACCACGATGGGGAGGAGACCCCGTTAGGGGCGGCTCCGGCCTGGTTTGGAGTGACAGGTGGCCTGATCGGGCTGATGATCGCCGGGGTGTATGCGTTGGCTTTCCGTTTCATGCCGTCACTGCTGGCGTCGCTCATGGCAGTGGGCGGTGGTGTCTGGTTGACCAGAGCGTTACATGAGGATGGACTCGCTGACACCGCCGACGCTCTCGGCTCGGGTGCCAGTGGTCAGGCCGGAATCGAGGTCATGTCTGACCCCCGGGTGGGTGCCTTCGGAGCCATTGCGCTGGTCTTCTCGGTGATCTGGAGAGTGTTGGCCGTTGCCACTCTGAGCCCGGTCCAGGCCGTGGCAGGTCTGGTTGTCGCCCACGCGCTGTCACGCTCGAGTCTCGTGGCGCTGATGACCACGGTGTCGTCAGCCAAGCCGGAAGGTATGGCTGCCTCTGTTGCCATCGGGAGGGCTCGAGGGGCGTCGATTGCGGCAGGTCTGTCAGGGTTGGTGATCTCCGGATCCCTCGGAGGGTTCTGGGTCCTGTTTGCCGTCATTGGCGTGGTCGGGGTGCTGCTGGGTGTGGGTCGTGTCGCATCCAGACGTTTTGGGGGTATCACAGGGGACGTCCTTGGGGCCGGCCAGCAATTGGGGGAGATGGTGGTCTTGGGTGTTGTCGCGGCAGCGGCCTGGCGGGGCTGGGTGCCGTGGTGGACGTTCTAACCCACCGACCTGCGGTATTGACGGACGGCCAGCGGTGCGAAGACCGCGATGATGACCGCGATCCATGCGATCGACTGCCATATGAGCTGGCCTTGATCGAGGCCGAGAGGCGCCAGCGCCTCCTCGGGGATCATCAGCGAGCGCACCGTGTTGGCGATGACCGAGATCGGCTGGTTGTCGGCGAACGCCTGAAGCCAGCCGGGCATCGAATCTGTCGGCACGAAGACCGAAGAGGCAAAGACCAGCGGGAAGATGGGCAGGAAGCCGGCAGACTGTGCCGCCTCCGGGGTCTTGGCCAGCAGGCCGATGGTCGCCATCACCCAGGAGAACGCATAACCGAAAAGGAGAGCCAGGGCCACCCCCAGGACCATCTTCCCCAACACCTGCTCGAATCGCCAGCCCATCAGGAACCCGACGATCAGCATCAGGGAGTTGACGAAGGAGTTACGGATCAGGTCGGCGAGCGTCCGACCGGTCAGCACCGCCGAGCGCGCCATCGGCAGCGACCGGAAACGATCGATGACACCCGCCCCCAGGTCCTCGGTGAGCCCGAGCGCGGTTGCGGTGGCGCCGAACACGGCCGTCTGGACCAGGATCCCGGGGATCAGCCAGTTGATGTAGTTGGAGGCGCCGGCGGGTGACCCGGGATCGCCGCCGATGGCGATCGCGCCGCCGAACACGTAGTTGAACAGCAACAGGAACATCACCGGCTGGATGGTCGAGAAGAGCAGGAGCTGGGGTAGCCGGATCACGCGAAGTGTGTTGCGCCTGGTTATGACGGCGGTGTGGGTCACCGCGTCGCTGAAGTTGACCCGTGTTCTCGGCTTTGTGGCCACCGTCATCAGCGCCTCCGACCCCTCCGGCCCGCCGGTTCTGCCGCGGTCGTCTCCACGGCGGTGTGCCCGGTGAGGGCGAGGAACACGTCGTCGAGGGTCGGTCGTCTGAGCCCGATGTCCTGGGGCGCGATGCCGGCTCCGTCGAGGGCCCGGACGGCGGCGGTGAGGGTCTGCGCCCCCTCGGTCGCCGGGATGAGCAGCGATTGACCCTCGACGCGCAGCTCACCGCCGGCGACGGCGGTGAGGACACCCGCTGCTGCGGCGCGGTCGTCATGACCCACATGGACTTCGACCACGTTGCCGCCCAGACGGTCCTTGAGCTCGTCGGAGGTTCCCTCATCGATGAGCCTTCCGTGGTCGATGACTCCGATGCGGTCGGCCAACCGGTCTGCCTCCTCCAGATACTGGGTGGTGAGCAGGAGAGTCGTGCCACCTGCCACCAGCTCTTCTATCAGGTCCCACAAGTCGAGTCGGCTGCCAGGATCGATTCCGCTGCTCGGCTCGTCGAGGAACAAGACCTCGGGTCGGCCCACCATCGAGGCCGCGAGGTCGAGACGTCGCCTCATCCCGCCCGAGTAGGTGCGAACCTGCCGGTCGGCGCTCTCGGTGAGGTGAATCCGCTCCAGGACGTCGTCGGCACGTCGAGCGGCTTCATCACGGGAGAGGTTGTAGAGCTGGCCGACCATCTCGACGTTCTCCCTGCCCGTCAGAAACTCGTCGACCGCGGCGAACTGGCCGGCGAGGCCGATCTTGTGACGCACACCGACGGGATCGGCCAGAACGTCGATACCGGCCACGACCGCCTTGCCCGAGTCGGGCTCGAGCAGGGTCGTGAGGACCCTGATGAGAGTGGTCTTGCCGGCGCCGTTCGGTCCGAGGAGACCGTAGATGATGCCCTCTTCGAAGGTGATGCTGACCCCATCGAGGGCCCGGACCTCGCCAAACGTCTTGACGATGTCCTGGGTGTCGACCGCGAGCATGGACAGGCGATGTTAAGTCACGTTCAGTTCTATCGGGTTCGTCAGGGTCGTCTCGCCGCGGCGAGATGGAAGAGGTGCCTCGCCCCCTCGTCCAAATGCTCGAACCGATCGTCCCTGGTCTGTCCACGAAGCCATCGGATGTAGATCTGTTGCAGGACGACGGCCAGCTTCCATGCCCCAAAGACCAGGTACCAATCGACCTCTTCGATGTCGCGCCCGGACACGTGGCCGTACCGGTCCACAGCCGACCTTCGGTCCAGCCAGCCGTCCACCGTCGTCGGCATCATGCCCAAGCCCTCGGGTGCCTCGCCCGGGTCGAACCAGGAGCCCATGAGCGTTCCCAGATCGGCGAGTGGGTCGCCACGGGTGGCCATGTCCCAGTCGTACACGGCTGCGCATTCGCCGGGGTCGGTCGCCGAGAGCGCCATATTGTCGAGCCGCCAGTCATTGTGGAGCAGGGTGGAGGCCGACTCGACAGGCAGCTCGGCGGCCAGCCAGTCGCCAACCTCGTCTGCGATGAGGTTGTCCTCATGCTTGGCCTTCTCCCATCGCCGCCGCCAACCTTCCACCTGCCGGAGGAGGAAACCCGAGGGATGACCCAGGTCCCCGAGCCCGCATGAGGACGGGTCCACCGCATGGAGCTCAGCCAGAGTGTCGACCACGACCTCGGAGAGCTTTCGGTTGGCGACCGGGTCGGAGCCGCCGCCGAAGGATTGGGGTATGCGGCCCCGGACCACGACACCGTCTCGACGCTCCATCAGGAAGAAATCGGTGCCGATGACACTGACGTCGGCGCAATACGCCAGGGCACGGGGCGCCTTATCGAATGCCTTCCAGAGCCTCGATAGGACCCGATGCTCCCGCGCCATGTCGTGGGCTCCGGTGGCCACCGGGCCCAGGGGAGGGCGTCTCAAGACCAGCTCATCCCCATCGCGGAAGGTGAGGAGATACGTCAGATTGGCCTTGCCGCCGCCGAATTGTCGGACCGCGGGGACCCCGGCCGGGAGGCCATCGACCGACTCCATCCACTCGACGACCTTTGCGACATCGAATCGCTCATCGGCTCTGACGTCGATCAGGTCACCCACGGGGGGCGAGGGTATAGGAATGCACGATCGGAGCATGCTCGTTTAGCCTCGGCAGGATGACCACACCGTTCGAGATCTCCGATCGGTTCACCGAGCAGTGGGCCGACCTCGACCCGATAAGAGCCACCTACATGGGCATCACCGGCCGAGATCACCTGTGCGGGGACCTCTCGCCCGACAACCACGTCGCCCTTTTCGGGCTGTATCGAGCGACCCGTGCCGAGCTGAGCCCCCACCTGGAGCATCCTGACCCGACACAGGCATTCGCAGCCAGGGTCTTGACCGGCTGGCTGGAGGAGAAGATCAGGGATCACGAGTCGGGGAAGTGGCGCAGGGATCTGAACCACATCGCCAGCCCGTTCCAGATCCTGGTCGACACGTTCGATGTCATGGCCAAGAAGACCCCTGACGACTGGGGCAACATCGTGGCCCGTCTCGACGGCTTTGGAGGGATGCTGGACGGTTACAGGCAGTGTCTGGCGATCGGGGTCGAGTCAGGCGACACCGTTGCGGTGCGCCAGGCCAGATCGCTGGTGGAACAGCTGGACTCGGCGGCGTCCGGGCGGTCTCGATTCCTTCCCTTCCCCGACCAGGCGGCAGCCGTCGGGGCGGATCGTGACCATGTCGCCTCGGCCGTTGATTCAGCGAGGGCAGCCTGTTCCGACCTGGCCGCATGGCTGAGAGATACTTATCTCCCTGCAGCACGCGTCGAGGACTCGGTTGGCAGAGAGGAATACCTCCGTGGCGCCGACCAGTTCCTCGGGTTGAGCATCGATCTCGACGAGACCTACGACTGGGGTTGGTCGGAAGTGCATCGTATCCGCTCCGAGATGGCGGCGACCGCCGCCGCCATCGACCCCGACAAGAGCGTGACCGAGGTCATCCAACTACTCGAGACCGACCCGTCTCGGTCGGCCGGGACGCGAGATGAGTTCGTTGAGTTCGTCTCTGGCATCCAACAGCAGGCGATTGCCCAGTTGGCAGGTGAGCATTTCGACGTCCCCGACGAGTTGAAAATCGTGACGGTCAATATCGCCCCACCAGGGGGCAGCCTCGGAGCGTGGTACATGGGCCCGACCGAAGACTTCAGTCGTCCCGGCTCGATCTGGTACGCCCCCGGTGAGAGGGAGCGCCTGCCCTACTGGCAGGAGGTCTCGACCGCGTATCACGAGGGTTTTCCCGGTCACCACCTCCAGGTGGGGACGGCGGTGCTCCTGCGCGACAAGCTGTCCCGTTTCCACCGGACGGTGATCTGGTATTCGGGCGCCGGTGAGGGCTGGGCCCTCTATGCCGAGCGTCTCATGGACGAGCTGGGGTTCTTTGAGAGGCCCGAGTACCGCCTCGGCCTTCTGGCCAGCCAGTTGTTCCGCTCCGTCAGGGTGGTCGTCGACATCGGATGTCAGCTGGAATATCGGATCCCCGAGGACGCACCTATCCATCCAGGTGAGATTTGGAGCTATGAGCTAGCCGTCGACTATATGAGCTCCATCGGCCTCCAGGCGCGCGACGTCGCGGAGTCGGAGGTCAAGCGTTACCTCGGCTGGTGGGGCCAGGCGATCTCGTACAAGGTAGGAGAGCGCGAGATCCTCGACATCCGCCAACAGGCTCGGGGCTCCGGTGAGCTCGAGCTCAAGGACCTTCACCGGAAGATGCTCGAAGCAGGCGCGATCCGGCTCGACCATCTCCGAGAGATGATCCTGTGAACAAGGTCTTCTTCGACCTCGCCTCGGAGGAATCACCAGACCCATACAAACTCCTCACCGGTCTCGTCGTCCCGCGGCCGATCGGCTGGATCGGGACCAAGAGACCCGATGGCAGTCACAACCTCGCACCGTTCTCCTTCTTCAATGTGGTCTCCACGACACCGCCCGTCGTGGTGTTCTCGGCCAGCAGTCACGCCGATCGCCCAAAGGACTCCTCGTATTTCGCCGAGAGCTCGGGTGAGTTCAGCGTGAACATCGTCTCCGAGGAGGTGGTCGAGGCGATGTCGGTGACGTCAGGCACGTTCACCGCCGATGACGACGAGTTTGCCATCGCCGGCCTGACCCCTTTGCCGGGGAAGATGATCGAGGCACCTTTGGTGGCCGAGTCGCCTGCCAACCTCGAGTGTCGGGTCACACGGATCCTCGACCTCGGGGAGGCGCGGAGAAGCAGGCTGGTAGTCGGGGTTGTGGTTGCCATCCACGTCAGAGAGGACGTGCTGGACGGCACCCGAATCGATCACGACGTGCTCCGTGCCGTAGGGCGCATGGCCGGCAACACCTACATCCACACCAGGGCCCGCTTCGACATCGCCCGACCCTCATAGAGGCGGAGCGCCTGGGCGACACACGACTAGCAGTCGTGCGTGACGAGCGTCGGGTAGGGATTGACCACGGTGTTGCCCAGGTACATGCCGAAGTGGAGGTGGGGCGAAGTGCTGGTGGCGTTACCGGTGTTCCCGACGTAACCGATGATGTCGCCCGCCCTCACCTTGCCGTCCTTGCCAAAGGAGCTCATGTGACTGCCGATGTACTTGACACCGTCGTCACCGTAGAGACGGAATTGGAGGCCACCGATCGACCCGGTGACGAACTCCACTGTGCCTCCCACCGGAGCACGCACCGGGGAGCCGTGTGTGGTGAACAGGTCGTTGCCCTCGTGGAACCTGGTTCCGCCGCCACGGGGGAAACCCCAGTCGTTGAAGTACCGGCCCCCGTCGACCGGGCATGTCCAGGCGATCCCGGTGGGTATGACCAGGTTTTGACCCGCCCTGATCCGGTTGGGATTGGAGATACCGTTCAGCTCGACCAGCTTCGAGACCATCGTCCCGTATTTCGCGGCGATGTCGCCGAGACGGTCGCCAGTCCTGACCTGGTAGCTGATCTCACCTGCCGAGCCCTCTGCCACGAGACCGGGACCATCGAGGAAGAGACGGGTTCCGGTGTAGATCAGGCCATTGACGATCCCGTTCGCCCTGGCGATGTCATCGTCGCTCACCCCGGGATATTTTGAGGCGATCTGGGCGAGGCTCTCACCCCTTTTGACGATGTGCGACTTCCCGGATCGCGACGGGCCACTCGACTCACCACCTGATCCGGAGCCACCGGGCCCGGCGGACCCGGAACCCGGCACGAGGAGCTGTTGCCCGATCAGGATCAGGTTCGGGTTGAGGATCGAGTTGGCGCCGATGATGCTGTTCACCGATGTCTCATACTTCCCGGCGATCCTGGCCAGCGTCTCACCCCGGGTCACGACATGGGTGATGTCCGGCTTGGTGTCCACCCCCGGGATGGCCAGGACCTGGCCGGGATAGATCAGGTCGGGATTCGAGATGTCGTTGACCGCCACGACGTCAGATAGGGAGACACCGTGGTCTCTGGCGATCCGACCAAGGGTGTCGCCCCTCCGTACGGTGTATTGAACCGAGGTCAGGCCGACCAGCAATGTCAGTATCGAGCCGACGATGAAGGCACGGACACGACGTGAATGGGGCATGTTGAAGGCACTACTCCTTCAGCCCCTGACTCGCTCCGCAGTAGTGAGCCTACCCAAGTCGTCGCGAATTTTCCGACAATACGCGGAGTTGCCCACAGGCGGCGTCGATATCTCGGCCACGGGTGTCACGTACCGTGACGTTGATCCCGCGTTTGCTCAGGGCCGTCGCGAACTCATCGATGTGGAGCTTCGAGGGGGCCCGCTGGGTGCTGAGTGGGGTCGGGTTCAGTGCTATGAGATTCACATGTGCCCTCAGCCTCCCCGCGATGGCGGCGAGCTTGCCCGCCTGATCGAGGTTGTCGTTCACACCGTCGATCATCGTCCATTCGATGGAGAGCCTGCGGCCCTTCTTCTCGAAGTAGCCCCGGGCGGCCGCCTCGAGGTCGGAGATCGGGTAGCGCCGGTTGATCGGGACGAGGGCGGTCCGTAGCTCGTCGTCGGCGGCGTGGAGACTGACCGCCAGGTAGACGGGCCACGGCTCCTCTGTGAGACGTTTGATTCCGGGCACCATGCCGACCGTCGAGACCGTTATCGATCTCGCCGATAGACCCATGACTTCGATCATGCGTCGAAGGGCCTCACGGACACGGTCGTAGTTGGCCAGTGGCTCGCCCATGCCCATGAAGACGATGTTGGTCAGGTGCCTGGGCACGCCGGGCATCCCGATCTGTCTCAGGAATGCCTGCGCGTAGGCGGCCTGGGCCACGATCTCACCGGGCTCGAGGTGGCGCTCGAAGCCAAACTGACCGGTGGCACAGAACGTGCAGGCGAGAGCGCACCCTGCCTGACTGGAGATGCACAGGGTGGCTCTTTTCGGATAGCCCATGAGGACCGCCTCGATGGCGGCTCCGTCGCCGGCGCGGAACAACCACTTCTTCGTGTTCCCGGAATCGGCGCTCTGTTCGATCTCGACTCGAAACGGCCAGAGTCGATCACCGATCGACTCTCGTATCGCGGCCGGAAGATTGGTCATATCCTCGGCATGAAGGACAGGGGTCCGATACAGCCAACGCCGGAGCTGGTCGACACGGTATGACGGCTCGTCGGCGAGCAGATCCCCGAGCTCCTCGGGGGCATGCAGGTACGGCATTAGTGGCTACAGCTCTTTGGCCAGGTCGATCCAGGTTCGTGCCCGGGCGGCACTGACACTTGCCGCCTCGGCGACCTGATCCGGTGTGGCCGCCGCCAGAGCAGCAACCTCACCAAGCCCGGCATCGGTGAGCCTCTTTGCGAAGACCGGGCCGATTCCGTCGATGGAGTCGACCGAGACGCTCATCGCCGAGGTGCGAAAGGTAGGAGGGTTGGGCTCACGCGAAGTGGCGACCGAGATGAAGCGGTCGCGCATAGCCCAGACGACCGCCGCCACTCCGCCGACAAGTCCGAGGATCTTCGCCAGTCTCTTCATTCGACCAAAGGGTACAGCCTCTCGAACCACCTTCTAGCCTGGCTGGATGAAGGTCGATCATTACTACCCGCCGGGACCACCCGAGAACGCAGCCGGGGCCGCTCGCGAGGCCGCAGACCTCGGATACGACGGGTTCTTCACGGCCGAGACCCAACACGACCCCTTTCTTCCCGTGACCCATGCCGCCGCCGCGGCACCCGGACTCGAGTTCGGGACCGCGATCGCGGTGGCATTCCCGCGCTCACCGACCATCACGGCCATGATGGCATGGGACCTCGCCCGGCAGACCAGGGGCAAGTTCCTGCTCGGCCTGGGCACCCAGGTTCGGGGTCACATCGTGAGGAGATTCAGCTCGCAGTGGGGCAGACCCGGTCCCCAGCTCCGTGAGTACATCGAGGCGATGCGGGCGGTGTGGAACTGCTGGCAGAACAGTGTCCCCCTCGAGTACGAAGGTGAGTACTACAAGCTCTCATTGATGACACCGTTCTTCAATCCCGGCCCGATCAATCATCCCGATGTGCCCGTATACATCGCCGGCGTGGGCCCCTACCTGTCGTCGCTGGCCGGTGAGATGTGTGACGGTTTCCACATCCACCCATTTCACACGGTTCGCTATCTCGACCAGGTCGTCTTCCCGCACATGGGGAAGGCCGCTGCGGGCGCGGGGAGGTCCCTGGATGATGTGGAGATGGTCACGACCGTGTTCGTCATGACCGGTCGCGACCAGGCCGAGATCGAGCAGTCGCTTGAGCCGGTGAGGCAGCAGATCTCTTTCTATGCGTCGACGCCCTCGTATCGACCGGTCCTGGAGGCGAGTGGCTGGGACTGGGGTGCCGAGCTCCACGCCATGTCGGTACGGGGCGAGTGGGACAAGATGGCATCCGTGGTGCCCGACGAGGCTCTGGCCGAGGTGGGTGTCATCGCCCCCCTCGACCGGCTCGCCGCGGCCATCAGGGACAAATACGGAGATCGCGTGCAACGAGTGGGCTTCTACACCATCGGATCGGTGCTGACGACCGATCGCGACGCCTTGAAGCAGCTAATTGCGGAGCTCCACAGCCCCGTGATCGGGTGACTCTGGCTCACGACCCGTTCGAATACGCCTCGGATCAGAAGAGGAGGGCGGCGGTGGTGTCAACGCGGGGGTCGGCGGCGGCCCGGCGTTGCTCACCGTCGAGCCCGATGATCGACATCGGCCCCCAGCCGGGCTGAGGCTGGGCGCGAACCTCGATGTGGTGGCCACGTGCCTCGAGACCGGCCGTCACCCTGGCAGGCACTCCGGGCTCGAGCACGAGGTGGGAAGGGGAGCCAGGGGCGAATTCGGTGACCGTCCACCGTGGAGAGGCCTGCGCCTCGTCGAGAGCGACACCACCGAGGACTGTGCGCGCGGCCAGTTGGGCGACGAGTTGAGGCTGGACGTCGCCACCACGCGTCCCCATCACCCATCGGGGCTGGTCGGCCTCGGTCCAAATGGTTGGCGACAGGGTGTGCAGCGGGCGTCTGCCCGGGGCCAGCTCGTTGGGGTGACCCGGGGTGAGGCTGAAACCACGACCACGGTCGTGTAACAAGAACCCCGACCGGGCCGCACCAAAGCTCGAGCCGGTGCCATGGAAATTGGACTGGATGACGGATACCGCCATCCCGGAGGCGTCGGCAACGCACATATAGGCGGTCCCCGACACGTCACCCATGCGCTTGGGCCACATCCCTGCTCGCTCACGGTCCACATTGCCTGCCGCCCTCTCCAGGCGCATTTCGTCGAGAAAGAGCTCGGCCGGGAGCACCAGGTGATCAGGATCGGCCACGATGTCGTCTCGCTCCCAGGCCAGGCATCGGTAGGCCTCGATCAGCAGATGCCACCACAGGGGGTCGGAGGGGTCGTCGGGGGCCCCCAGACCCTCGAATACGGCCAGCGTGGCGGGACCCAGGTATCCCTGCGTATTGGGTGGTGTCGTCCACGCGGTGAGACCTGCGACGTCGACTCCGATCGGATCCACCCACTCCGCCTGGACTCGGGTCAGGTCGTCACGGTCGATACGCCCACCAACAGCTTCCAAGATGTCCTCACCGGCCGTGCCGCCGTAGAAAGCTTCACGACCGCCGGACGCCACCTCCTCGAGGGTCGCGGCGAGATCGGCCCGCCGGACCAGATCCCCGACCTCGACCGGCGTGCCCTCCGGGTAGAAGTCCGACACTGCGGGATGTGCGCCGTAGACGCCGGCTTGACGTGCAAAGGCGTGGGCCAGCTCGGTGGAGGCCGCGAACCCCTCCCGGGCCAGGTCGATGGCGGGTGCCAGGACCTCGGGAAGCCCGAGCGTGCCCAACTCGTCGACCAGCGTGGCCAGACCGTCCACACATCCGGGGATCGTCACCGCCTCGGGATGATCACCGGTTATCTCCACGATCCCGTGGCTGCGGAGACGGTCGGCATCGACGCCTGAGCCCGCCCGGCCGGACGCGTTGAGGGCTCGTGGCCGCTCCCAACCCGGAGCATGGATGAGGGCGAAGAGGTCGCCACCGAGGCCGCAGGTCTCGGGCGCGACCACGCCTTGTGCCGCCACCACCGCCACGGCTGCGTCGACGGCGTTGCCACCACTGAGCAATACGTGCCGACCGGCCTCGGCCGAGAGATGATGTGGGGATACGACCGCGTTGGGAGTCAAGACGTCTTGAGGTCGGGGAGCAGCCGGTTGAGGGCATCGAGGACCGACCGAACCACCGCCCGTGACTCGTCGTCCTCTACATAGGCCGACCCGATGAGCATCCGCTCGGTGGCGTCGGTGACGACGACGATCTGGGCGATGGCCAGGTGGCGGCTTCCCAGGGTCGGCAGGTCCATGGAGCTGACCCCCAGCCCGATCCCGCTGTGGATGGCCTGTCTCACCGCCTCGAGGGTGGCCTCCGCCACCAGTCGCCACCGGGTGGCTGCGGCTGCGGCACCGGTCGATTGCCCGACCAGGAGACGCTCCTTCCACTTCAGCGTCACCGTGATCTCGGTCCGGTTGCCGTCGATCGTCTCACCTACCTCGATGAGGGCGGGCCGGCTCCCGCTGGAGAGAACGGAGTCGGCGAGCTGGACGACGGATACCACGCGGCGATCGATCTCGATACCGAAGAGGGCGTGACCGAGAGACTGGACGTCGCGCACAACCTGCTTGGGGTGTTTGGTGTGCCGGGCGAGAACGTGTATCTCCTCGATCCGACCGTTCGCCGCGACCACCCTCGCCGCTTCGACCCCATCGATCCTGCCGATCTTCTCCTGGAGGGCGACTACATCCATGGCCGCTCAGCGTAAACCTTTTCGGGGGCCGCCATGGCCGGTCATTGCGTTTTCTCTTGTGACAGCACCCGCATGTGGGTAGATTGCGTTTTGCTGGAAGGAAATCCTTTGGGGCAGTGGGGCAAACGGTCCTCTGACCGCTTGCCTGAACCCTTAGGCGGGCGAAGTCAGGGGCCTTTTGACATGTGAAGCTGTTCCCGTTCTCGGGAACACGGTGAGTTCGGCGTCCTCGCTGGTCCTTTGGTAATACACGCCCATCAACCCAAGCGAAGCGGAACCGTCTGTGTCGGCAACACACGCCGATGCAAATAAAACCACTAGGTGGACGTGCCCGGAGCTATGAAGACCCGTTTGGTTCGAATACTCGCAGCCGCCGCCAGCCTTGCCGCTTTGATTGCAGCTGGCTCGGCAAGCGGAAAGATCGGCTAGCGACGGCGCCGACTCACTCACACAACCGAGGTCCCCGTTGAGGTTGTTTGGCATCGACCGAATCCGGAGTCGCTATTGGCGTCTCCATCCAGCGGTGCAGCGAAGAGTCAAGATCGCTGTGCCCTATTTCGCCATGGGGCTGGGGGCGATAGTCCTCAGCGGGATCTACTCCGAGCTCCCCGACTGGACTCTCTGGTCGTTGTTCACCGCCCTCTTCGTCCTCCTCGAGCTCTTCACGGTCGAGGTCAACGATCGAATGTTTCATTCGTCATCGATCATGGTGATCATGACCGCCGGGGTCATTTTTGCCATACACCCCGACTCGGACGCCACTTTCGCCATGGCCCTCATGGCCGCGCTTGGAGCCACCGTCCCTGACGACTTCAAGCTCCGCCGCTGGTTTCAGCCTCTGGCGAACTTCGGTCAGCTGGCCGTGTCCGGCGCCGCCGCAGGTCTCATCCTCGACCTGGCCATCGGAGAGCTCGGGACGCTGACGTCAAGGGACCTATTCGTGATCGCCCCAGCCTCTGCCGCAGCAGCTCTCGTGTATGCAGGTGTCAACAACTACCTGATCCGCAAAGCGGTCCAGGTGGTCTATCCGTATGACCGTCTCCAGCCCTGGTCCCATCTCGGCACGTTGTTCGTCGGCCAGTTCACCATGGGCCTGCTCGGTGGCCTGATCGGCGCCGCCTATCTGATCGCCGATCGCCCGGCCATCCTCGTGCTCATCGTCGGGGTCTATGGCATCGGCCACATGTCGCTGTGGGCCTTCTCCCAGCTGCGTGTGTCGCATCTCTCCGCCATCAAGGGCTTTGTCAAGACACTCGAGGCCAAGGACATGTACACCCGGGGCCATACCGAGCGTGTCGCCTACTTCGCCGAGATGATCGGGGAGGAGTACGGCTTCGGCGGCACACAGATCGAGGAGGTCAAGTGGGCCGCGCTCATCCACGACCTGGGCAAGCTGGCCGTTCCCACCGAGCTGATCCGAAAGCGCGGGCGTCTCGATGACGAGGAGTACGCCCAGATGCAGGAACATGCCCATCTGGTGGAGGAGATCCTCGCCGAGGTCGACTTCCTCCAGCCAATGGTCGAGATCGCGTCGGGTCATCACAGCCACTACGACGGGAACGGCTACGGGGGACGGGGCCACACCGAGGGGGAGACACCAGGTCTCGAGACCTGCATCGTGGCCGTGGCGGATGCCTTCGACGCGATGACGTCGGCGCGCTCATATCGCATGGCTCTCTCCCAGCGTTACGCGCTGGCGGAGCTGCGCCAGCACTCGGGTGCGCAGTTCCACCCTGACGTGGTCGACGCCTTCGAGCGCGCCCTGCAGAGGTCTGGAAGACGCTGGGGTGCACCACACCTGAACGATGATGAGATGGCCCGGCGCCTTGCCGAAGAGCCGGAGCTGACCCTTCGTGGCTAGCTGGCCGCCCCGGGTCCTGGCCACCGTATCGTGGCTGTTTCCGATCTCGGCCGTTGGCATGGGACTTCTTGCGGCAACCGAGGCAGAAGGCAACCCGATCCACATCCTCGTGGCCGCCGCAACCCTGGTGCTCGGTTCGCTGTTCAACGTGGCCACCTCCAACTCGGGAAACCGCTTCACGATGGGTCTCGCAGTTGCTGCGGCCATCCCATTCGTCTTCTCGGGCCTCGACATGATCGAGCCGGCCGGCTCGATCGCCGCATATGGCCTCGGGGTCGCCGGGGTCTGGTCCCTTCGCCACGCACGAGGCGAGAGGCACGACGAGCTGCTCCCGATCATGGTTCGCCGGCTCGGGGGGTACGTCGTCTATGCCTACGCCTACTCGTCGATGCGAATCGGGCTCTTCGCCGAGCTCGACGGGGGATGGGAGGACCTCTTCCCATTTGCCGTCGCCGTCATCGCCTGGCTTGCCGTCGAGGTCGTCCTGCGCGCCATCCTCGTGCTGGGGCCACGGGAGCTGTCCAGGAGCTATCTGGCCCGTGCCCTGCTCCACGATCTCAACGTGTTCATGGGCCTGGCCCTGACCGGCGCGCTGTTCGGGGAGTTGTTCGGCCCGATCGGGTGGTGGGCCATGCCAATCGCACTACTTCCCTACTCCTTTGCCCACTCGGCGTTCCGGCGGCTACAGGAGACCAAGACCACCTACCGCCAGACCATCCGTGCCCTCGCCCGAATCCCCGAGGTGTCGGGGCTGGGGATCGACGGGCATGCCGACCGGACCACCGACCTCGCCACGTCGATCGCCAAGGAGATGGGGCTTGGCCCGTCTCAGGTGGAGGACGTCGAGTATGCCGGGCTGATGCACGACATCGGGCGGGTGTCGCTCAGCGAGCCACAGATACTCAAGATGGGTTACACCAACGATGACCTGGCCAGGTGGAGTGCGGAGATCATCGCCGAGTCTCCCTACCTGGAGAGGGTCGCGGGTCAGGTCCGTCAGCAGTACGAGCCATATCGCAAGCCGGGCGAGCAGCACGATCCCGACATCTCCGGCGTGTCCCGGATCATCAAGGTGGCGGCCGCGTATGACTGGAAGGTCCACAGGGACCGGATGTCACCCTTGGCCGCCCTGGAGGAGCTTCACGCCGGTGCCGCCTACGAGTTCGACCCGGGGGTCGTCGCATCACTACGCCGTCTTCTCGAGGGTCGTGGCGTGCTTCGACCGACCCGGGCCGGGTCAGCGGCGAACCGCTGATCCGGGTTGTGCCTGTGCGCCGCGCTTGAAGTAGCGGCGTGGTCTCCTCAGCTCCTGCTCGAGAAAGGCCCCGAGGCCGAGGGCGAGGAATATGTCGCCGAGGCTGATGACCTCGCCGATGCCGCCGAACCTGAGTGGGATCACGTCTGCGAAGAACGTGAGCTTTGAGCCCTCGTCGAGGAGGACGTGCTTGAACATGCCGGAGAGATCGGGGTTTCTCACCGAGAAGCCGCTGGCCACCTCGGCCGCCTCGGCCAGAACCGGCATCCCCCCATTCAACGCGATGACCGTGAAGTTCATGAGGACTCCAAGCCCGGCGATCCACATGCCTGCCTTCGTCCTGTTGAGCACGACGAGCAGCATGAGCAGGACGAACGACACCAGCACCATGGCGACACCGACCCAAACGGGGAAGGGCTCATCGGGCAGGAACCTCGTCCCGAGCTGAAGACCGAGCGCCAGGAACAGGAGCCACCAGGCGGTCATCTCGATGTCGCCCAGGTTGACCAGACGTCCCCCACGCAACACCGCCACCGACAGTGCGATAAAGAGGACGATGGCGAGCCATAGCATGTCACAGAACGGTAATAGAGCCTCGACCCCTATCCGAGAGTGGGAAAAATGACGGTGAGATATGAGGTTTCGGACGGCCAGGCGACGATCACGATCGACGACCCGGAGCGTCGCAACCCGATGTCGGTCGAGACCATGAATGGTCTTCTCTTGCGGACCCAGCACGCGATCGATGACCCGGATGTGAGAGTGATCGTCTACACGGGTGCGGGAGATGCTGCCTTCTGTGCAGGGGGGGATCTCTCGGGCTCGTTTGTGGACGATGCGATCGGGCTGCATCGGGGACGGGGTGCCTTGGCCCAGCTGTTTCGCCTGATGACCCGAGGCGGCAAGCCAACCGTCGCCCGGGTGAACGGTCATGCTCTCGCCGGTGGGTTCGGGCTGGCGGTGGCCTGTGATATCACCATCTGCGTCGACGACGCCAAGCTGGGGACGAGTGAAGTCAAGGTTGGCCTATGGCCGATGATGATCTCAGCGGTGCTGGCCCGGGTCATGCCCCGAAAGGCGGTGCTCGAGATGATGCTGACCGGCCGGGTCATCACCCCGGAAGAGGCTCAGCGACTCGGTGCCGTCACCCGGGTCGTCTCCCGTGACCAGCTCGACGAGGAAGTCGATCAGACGGTGGCTGCGTTGATGGCCGCCAGCCCGACCACAATGATGATGGGCAAGGACGCCTTCTACGGGATGATCGATGTCCCCCTGGACACCGCCCTCGACCGTCTCCAGGGTGGCCTCACCGAGATTGCGCTGACCGACGACGCCCGTGAGGGGGTGGCGGCGTTCGTCGAGAAGCGCCCACCCGAGTGGTCGGGAAGCTGATCAGGTCGACGAGCGTGCGCCGCGCATCGATTTCCGGGACGCGATGCACGCTCGACGACATCGGGACCTGTCGTGGTCGGGAAGCTGACGTTTCCCCTGGTCTAGACGCCACGGAGATTTAGCCTCTCCCCAATGCGGTACAAGGTCCAGGTCCTCGGGTGGACCCTCATCTGGAGCGGTCTGTTCGTCTTCGGGTATCTCGGCTGGCAGCTGTTCGGCACCGACCTGGTCAATGCCGGCGTTCAGGCCGAAGCCAGCGGGGACCTGGAGATCGTCCTGGACGAGGCCGAGCCGGTACCGGAGTCGGTGGACACTGTTGACTACCTAGGGCCCGGACAGGAGGTCCCAGCCGAGCTCCCCGACGTCGTCGACTTCACGCCGGAGGAGCCCGTGGCAGTCGGCGAGTCGTTCGCCTTCATGACCATCCCCAAGATCGGGATCGAGGGCCTGGTCGTCTACGAGGGCGTCGACCGCCAGACGCTGAGGAGTGGCCCCGGTCACATGGGCTCGACCCCGATCCCCGGTCAGCCCGGGAATGCAGTGATCTCAGGGCATCGCACCACATACGGGCGGCCATTCTTCGACTTCGATCTGCTCGAAGTGGGAGACAGCGTCGAGATCGAGACCGTCGTCGGCACTCACGTGTATGAGATCAGGGAGATCCGCATCGTGGCACCGACCGACGTCTGGGTCACTGACAGCAGGCCGGGAGGTTGGCTGACGCTGACGACCTGCAACCCCAAGTTCTCGGCTCGGGAACGGCTGGTGGTGTTTGCCGAGATGGTCGCTGGGCCGAACCTGGATTTCATCAACCTCCACAAGACCAAGTTCGACGACGTGTCGTAGTGTCCCTAGTCACACATCACTGGCTGAACAGCTCCCCAAGGACCTCCTGGTTGACGATCCCGTTGAAGATGTCGGTTACGACACCGTTCTCGTCGAGGACATAGGTGACGGGGAGGCCGAGTCTGGGGTAGGAGTCCTCGACCTCTGTCGTCCCCAGGGCAAGTGGGTATGAGGCCCCGATTTCGGCGGCGAACTCTCGGGCCGCTGACTCGACGTCCTCGACTGCAATCCCTATCACCTGGATCTGCGGGTTGGCATCGGCGAAAGCCGAGATGTCGGGGATCTCGGTTCGGCATGGAACACACCAGGACGCCCAGAAGTTGAGCAGAACGGGTTTGTCCACCTCAGAGAGGGTGAACGTGCCGCCCTCGATCAACTCTACCGTGAAGTCAGGCGCCTGCTCGCCGATGGTGGCGACAGTCGGGGCGGATCCGACGATCCATGCGGCCAGCAGCCCGACACCGACCACGAGGGCGAAGATACCGGTCAGTCTCAGGTTGGGCCGGGGCAGCGGTCCGGGCTCATGATCAGCCAGACGCCATCCTCCTCAACACGTAGTGGAGGATCCCACCATTGCGCAGATACTCGACCTCGATCGGTGTGTCCACTCGGGCGACCGTGTCGAACTCGATCGTCGTGCCATCGGTCCTCGCTGCCGTGACTCTGATCGTCTGACGCGGCACGAGATCATCGTCAACTGCGATGTCGAAGATCTCGGTACCGTCGAGACCGAGGGAGTCGGCGTCCTGACCGCCCGTGAAATTCAAAGGGAGCACCCCCATCATCACCAGGTTGGAGCGGTGAATCCGCTCGAAGGACTTGGTGATGACGGCCTTCACGCCGAGAAGGAAAGCCCCTTTGGCCGCCCAGTCACGTGAGGAGCCCATCCCGTAGTCGATGCCACCGAAGACAATCAATGGCGTTCCCGCTTCGCCGTAGGAGAGTGCCGCGTCGTAGATCGACTTGACTCGCCCGTCGGTGAAGTCGGTGGTCCAACCACCCTCGGTGTCCGGCGCCAGCTGATTGCGCACGCGGATGTTGGCGAAGGTCCCTCGCGTCATCACCCGGTCGTTGCCACGGCGGGACCCGTAGCTGTTGAACATCGGCGGTTGCACGCCATGCTCGATCAGGTATCGGCCCGCTGGGGAGTCGACGGCGATCGACCCTGCGGGGCTGATGTGATCGGTGGTGACCGAATCGCCGAGCTTGGCCAGCACCCTGGCCCCGGTGATGGGCCGGATCGGGTCGACGTGAGGGGTGAGGTCGGTGAAGAAAGGCGGCTCCTGGACGTAGGTCGAGGACTCGTTCCAGACGTATAGGTCCGTGCCGGAGGTCGCGATCCGCCGCCACTCGTCCGGCCCGGTGAACACGTCACTGTACTTTTCCACGAACTGGCTCTGGTGAACGCTCTCGCCGACGATGGTGGCGATCTCCGATTGGGAGGGCCAAATATCGGACAGAAAGACGTCTTCGCCGTCGAGGCCCTGACCGATGGGCTCGTTGATCGGATCCCAGTCGACCGACCCGGCCAAGGCGTAGGCGACGACGAGTGGCGGGGAGGCCAGGTAGTTGGCTCTCACATCAGGGGAGATCCTCCCCTCGAAGTTCCGGTTCCCGGACAAGACGGCGACAGAGACGAGGTCATTGGACTTGATGGCAGCCGAGATCGGATCGGGCAGCGGCCCGGAGTTCCCGATGCAGGTGGTGCACCCGTAACCGACCACACCGAACCCGAGGTGCTCGAGATCGTCGAGCAGCCCTGACTCGGTGAGGTACTCGGTCACGACCTTCGATCCGGGGGCGAGCGAGCTCTTCACCCACGGTTTTCGTTGCAACCCCGCATGGCGCGCCTTGCGCGCCACCAGACCGGCTCCCACCATCACGTCGGGGTTGGAGGTGTTGGTGCATGAGGTGATGGCAGCGATCACGACATGGCCATCCTTCACAGTGAATGCCCGGCCGTCGTACTCGACCAGGGCTGCTGACTGGGCGGCGAGGGACTCCTGTGGCGTGCCACCCTCGGCCTCCCAGCTGACGACGTTGGAGGATTGGGCGCCGCCGTTTTTGCCAAACGTGTTGGTCAGGTCGGCGTGCCATTGCTCCTTCATCGCCGATAGGGCGATGCGGTCTTGTGGCCGTTTCGGACCGGCCAGGGATGGCTCCACCGTCGTCATGTCGAGCTCGAGCTCGGCGCTGTACTTGACGACCCTCGAGTCTTCACGCCACATGCCCTGGGTCTTGCAGTACGTCTCGACGGCGTCGATCAGCTTGTCCTCGCGTCCGGTGAGACGGAGGTAGGAGAGGGTCTGATCGTCAACCGGGAAGAACCCGACGGTGGCCCCGTACTCGGGCGCCATGTTGGCGATGGTGGCCCGATTGGCCAGGGGCATGTCGGCCAGCCCCGGGCCGTGGAACTCGACGAACTTGCCCACTACGCCGTGGTCTCTGAGCATCTGGGTGACCCGCAGCACCAGGTCGGTGGCCGTGGCGCCCTCGGGGAGCTTGCCGGTGAGCCTGAAACCGACGACTTCGGGGAGGAGCATGTAGATGGGCTGGCCCACCATGGCGGCCTCGGCCTCGATGCCACCCACACCCCAACCGACTACACCAAGCCCGTTGATCATCGTGGTGTGTGAGTCGGTCCCAACCAGGCTGTCGGGATACAGGTTTTCGCCGTCGTCCCAGACGACCTTGGCCAGGTACTCCAGGTTGACCTGGTGGACGATGCCGGTGGCCGGTGGGACGACCCGGAAGTTGGCAAACGCCGACTGACCCCACTTGAGGAACTCGTATCGCTCCTGGTTGCGCTCGAACTCCTTGGTCGAGTTGATGATCAGGGCGTCTGGACGTGCAAACGCATCTACCTGGACGGAGTGGTCGATCACGAGGTCGGCCGGGATCAGGGGGTTGACCTTCTCAGCCGAGGCCTCGTCACCGGTCATGCGAACGATGGCGGCGCGCATCGCGGCCAGGTCGACCACCGCCGGGACACCGGTGAAGTCCTGGAGGACGATACGACCCGGGATGAAGGGAATCTCGACCTCACCGACGTCGGACGCGTCATATGAGGCGATTCGCACGACATCGTCCTCGGTGATCGCGGTGCCGTCGAGATTGCGCAGCGCCGACTCGAGGAGGACCTTGATCGAGTAGGGGAGGTTCTCGACGCCCTCGATGACGTCGAGACGGGCTATCTGCCGTGTTCCCAGCGCTGTCTCCAGCGTCGCGCGTGCCCCGAATGGGTCGTTGGACATCTCAGCCTCTCGGGTAAAGACCTGGCTCTCTTTGAGCCTAACGAAGCAGGGTTGTTCCGCCATTCCGCCCCTGCTCGAAACAATGCGTCAGAATCCGCCTGCGCGCAATGAACGCACCTATGTCGGGGTTCAATGCGCGCAGGTGAGATGGAGGCGATCAGCCGATGGTCACGGGCACCTGGGTGACGCACTCGTCGTCGAGCACCAGGTGTGGGATCACCACCGGGTTGCATGGCACGGAGAGTGCGCCAAAGAGGCCGGCCACTATTCCCCGGTCGAGGGAGCAGATGACCTCCGGATGGCTGGTGGCGGTCTCGCCAAACGGGCAGTGCGATGTCAGCAGGCGCTGTCCCTCGACGTCGGGGTCGACCGAGAACCCGAGACCGGTCATGGCAGACGCAACGGCCTGGACGGCCTCATCGTAACCGGGGTCGTGGGGGGCACCGATCTCGGCGGCCAGCTGCTCGCCGTACGATCGCCCGACTCGCTCGGCGACGGCGGACACGTCGGGAGGCGACACTTCCTCGAGCACCTGGAAGAGCATCTCGGTGAGCATCTCGAAACGCCGGGGAGCGAAATGGACGCTCACTTCCTTGTTGGTCGACTCAAAGGTCTTGGCGGGGCGCCCGGCGCCCGGCCCTCCGGCCTTGCGCTCGTGGCTCACCCTCAGATAACCGTCTTCGGCGAGCCGGTCGAGATGGTGACGAGCGACGTTCGGGTGAATGCCGAAGAGGCCGGCGACCTTCGATGTGGTCATCGGGTCGGCGGACTCACGCACCGCGATGTAGATGGCGCGTCTGGTCGGATCACCCAGAGATGAGGTCAGATCCGAGATGTTGCGATCGAGGGTTTCTCTGTCCATGAGGGGTAAGGGCCTGTGAAAACTATAGTTTCGGCGGTCTTCTAACCACTGTTGCCGTAGGGGAAATGGATGACCGACCAAACCCAACTCCACGATGCCGTCGCGTCCATCGAGTCGCCGCTGTTCCCCGGCCGGACGCTCGGTGAGCTGGGTCTGGTCAGGGATGTCAGCAAGAAGATGACCGGAAAGGTCAAAGTCGAGCTGCTCCTGCCCACTGGAGCTCCACCCGCGGCGCTCGACGAGCGGCTCAAAGAGGCTCTCTCCCCGTTCACCAGCGGTGTCGAAATCGACATCGAAGTCATGGATGACGATGCCGTCGCCACCTGGATGAGCGGTCTCAAGATACAAGCGGGCCCACCAATCGGCGAGCCCGGATCGGCCACCCGGACGCTTGCCGTGTCCTCCGGCAAGGGGGGCGTTGGGAAATCTTCGATATCGGCCAACCTGGCCGTGGCCCTGGCACTTGTCGGAAAGAAGGTCGGAATCGTCGATGGCGACATCTGGGGCTTCTCGATCCCGTCGATGCTCGGGATCGACAACCCGCCGTTGATGTTTGCAGACATGATCATCCCCCCGGTCTCGCATCGGGTGAAGGTCATGTCGATGGACTACTTCGTCGGCGACGACAAGGCGGTGATATGGCGCGGGCCGATGCTGCACAAAGCGGTCGAGCAGTTCCTGAAGGATGTCTTCTGGGATGATCTCGACTTCCTGATCGTCGACATGCCACCCGGCACGGGCGATATCGCCATCTCGATGTCGCAGTTCCTTCCCCGGGCGCAGGTGCTCCTGGTCACCACGCCTCAGCCGACCGCGCAACGTGTCGCCCGGCGCGCCGCG
>DASWKM010000085.1:0-11870 GCA_036396635.1 Acidimicrobiia bacterium | reverse complement strand
CGGGCGATACCAATGGTGATGCGGGTCGCCGCTGCACTCGCCTTGTTCTATGCCGCATTCATAGCCGAGGTATTCCGGGCAGGAATTCAGTCGGTGCCACGCACCCAGTCCGAGGCCGGGAGATCGATGGGGCTAAGTGAGGGAGACATCACCCGCAAGATCGTGCTTCCCCAGGCGGTGCGGAACATGCTCCCGGCTCTGGGCAACGACCTGATCTCGCTGATGAAGGACAGCTCGCTGGTCTCGGTCATGGCGGTCCGTGAGCTCACCCAGCTGGCCCGTCTCTACTCCGGGTCCACGTTTCGCTTCCGTGAGTCGTTCTTCATCCTCATGGTCATCTACGTCGTGCTCACCCTGGGCCTCAGCCTTCTGCTCAGGTGGTATGAGCGCCGTATCGCCATACCCGGCTATCTCGGCTGAGCTCGTTTCTGGCGCCCTGAAGATCACATGGGATCGCCACAGCATTAGGAACGCGATAACAGGATGCGCTCGACCACGGAGTCGGCGTCCATGCCCACCGACTCCATGACGTCGGACGGGGAGCCGAAGGGGAGGAAGTGGTCGGGGACGCCGATGTTGGTGAATCTCTTGACCAGGCCGGCCGCGGCGAACGCCTCCATGACCCCGGTGCCAAACCCACCGGAGAGCACGTTGTCCTCGAGAGTCACCACATGATCGAAAGGCGCGGCCCACTCCAGGATCCGGGAGTCGAGGGGTTTCACCCACCGAGCGTTGACCACTCCCACCGAGACACCTTTCTCCTCCAGGTCGACTGCCGCCTTCTCGGCGATCTCGACCATCCGCCCCACCGCAACCAAGAGCACATCGTCGCCCTCGCTGATCAGCTCGGCACGACCGATCTCGAGTGGCTCCACCGGGAGCGAGGGAACCGAGACCGCCCCGCCCTTCGGGTAGCGGATGGCGATCGGGCCGTCGTGGTCGACTGCCGTCTCGATCATCGCGCACAACTCGCTTGCATCGGCCGGCGCACCGATGACGAGGTTGGGGATCATCCGGAGATACGAGAGGTCGAAGACACCGTGATGCGACGGCCCGTCGGGGCCGGTTATCCCGGCACGGTCGATGAGGAAGGTCACTGCCAGATCGTGAAGGGCGACGTCGGCCACGATCTGGTCGAAGGCGCGTTGAAGGAAAGCCGAGTACATAGCCACCACGGGGTGCTTCCCGGCCAGCGCCATGCCCGCGGCCAGAGTCACTGCGTGCTGCTCGGTGATGCCGGTGTCGAAGACGCGGTCCGGGTAGCGCTGCGCCATCTGCTTGAGACCGGTGGTCGAGACCATGGCCGCCGAGATGCCGAGCAAGTCGGGACGGGTTCCAGCCGCCTCCGCCAGGGCGCGGCCGGCCACCTCGGTCAGCTTCAGCTCCGACTTGTGCGCCCGGCCGGTGGCAACGTCAAAGGCGCCGACCCCATGGAGCTTGTCCTCCTCGTCCTCGATGGCCGGCTGATAGCCGAGCCCCTTCTCGGTGATCACGTGGACCACCACCGGCTCCCGGTATGACTTGGCATGCTCGAGCGTCTCCTCCAAGAGCTTGATGTCATGGCCGTCGATCTGACCCGTGTACTTGATGTCGAGGGCGTCGAAGACGGTTGACGGCTCGAGGATCTGCTTCACCGCATCTTTGACCCTGCTCGCCATCTCGTCGGCGGTCTCACCCACCAGGGGGATGCTTCTCAACATCCTGCCGATGGCGTGCTTGGCCTTCTCGTAACGAGGGTCCATCCGGTAGTGGGCGAGGTTGGACAGGGCTGCCAGACCACCGACCGTCGGTGCATAGGAGCGACCGTTGTCGTTGAGGACGATGATGAGTCGCTCCGGCTTGGTGACGGCTATGTGGTTGAGCGCCTCATAGGCCATCCCCCCGGTGAAGGCGCCGTCTCCGATTATGGCGATGGTCCAGCCCTCGTAGCCGGCAAGCGCATGCCCGAGGGCGTAGCTGAGCGACGTCGAGGCGTGGCTGTTCTCGACGAAGTCGTGCTCGGACTCCTCACGGCTGGGATACCCGGAAAGGCCTCCGCTGTGACGCAGCTCATCGAAGCGACCGGCACGGCCGGTGATGATCTTGTGCACATACGCCTGATGCCCGACGTCCCAGATGAAACGATCGGTCGGAGAGTCGAAGACCCGATGGAGCGCGAGAGTCAGCTCGACCACCCCGAGATTGGGAGAGAGGTGACCACCCGTCTTGGACACCTTGTCCAGGATGAACCTCCGGATCTCGTCGCAGAGCTCTGCCAACTCGTCGTGGCTCAGGGATCTCAGATCTGATGGTTGCGTGATCGACTCGAGCATGATGATGGGGACCGGTTCCGGCGATCAGGCTAGTTGCTCTCAGATCCTGAGTTCTGGGGACCCATCGGCAGCCGGATGGTGAACGTGGACCCGACCCCCAGCTCGCTGACCACCGACACGGTGCCGCCATGGGATTCGGCGACATGCTTGACGATCGACAGACCCAACCCGGTGCCCCCGGTGGCTCGTGAGCGGGCCGAGTCCACCCGGTAGAAGCGCTCGAAGACCCGGTCCAGGTCCCGGGTGGGGATGCCCTCACCGGTATCCGCGACCGAGATGGAGACGTCGTCTCCTTCCGAGCCGACAGTGACGGCGATCGAACCACCGGCGAGGGTGTACCTGATGGCGTTGTCCAACAGGTTGCGCACCGCGACCGCGACATCACGTCGACTAGCCATCACCGTCACCTCATCGACCATCACCTCGACATCGAGGTCTCGCTCCGCGGCAACCTGCCGGACCCGTTCCACCTCGTCACGGATCAGAAGGTCCAGTCTGACCGGGCTCAGGTCGGGGCTCTCCCTCTCCAGCCGCGAGAGGTCGAGAAGATCACCCACCAGCCGGTCCATTTGACGTGCCGAGCCCTCGATGCGCCGGGCAAACCCCGCGGCCGACCAGTCGCCGCGGTCGAGGGCGAGCTGGAGCGTTTGGGCCGAGGCGATGATCGTCGAGAGCGGGGTCTTCAGCTCATGGGAGGCGTTGGCAACGAAGTCTCTCCTGATCGAGTCGGCTCGCTCTCGCTCGGTGATGTCCACTACCAGCAACAGCACACGCTCGTCGCCGGCGAACGGCGTGGCGACGCCCCGGAGCCGACGGGTGGGACTTCCGTGATCGAGGACGCGGACCTCGGGCTCCCGGCGCCCTCTCGCCTCACGTACCGCGTTCTGGAACTGGAGCGGGGACAGCCCGCCGAGCTGACTGGGAACGGCGCCGAGAATGTTGTGCGCAGATGGGTTGGCATATACGACCCGATCGTCCTTGTCGATGAGGATCGTCCCCTGGGGAAGAGCACCCAGGACCACCTCGAGGGTGTCGATTGCCTGCTCGGCGTCGGCAACCCGGGTCCCCAGACGGTGGGCCAGGGCCGAGATGGCCAGACCGAGGTCGTCCAACTCCTTCACCGAAGAGCGGGGTGGCTCCACCCCTGAGTCGCCTTCGAGGAGCGCCCTCACTTGCTGGGTGAGCTCGGTCATCGGTCTGGCCATCCGCCGGGCCAACAGTGCTGCGAAAGCCACGCCCAGGAGGCCGATGGCGAGCGTCGTGAGGACGATGACTTGGCGCATCCTCTCCGCCTCGCCCTCGGTCATGGATCGCTCGATGATGAAACCCATCAACCCGATCAACAGGAGGAGACCGGATGCGAAGTAGATGAGCAGACGTGACGCGAGCTTCGTCTTGGAGCTGGTGCTCCTACTCATCTACGAACTTATACCCGAGCCCTCTCACTGTGACAATGTGTCGCGGCTTGGAGGGGTCCGGCTCCAGCTTCTCTCGGAGCCGCTTGATGTGGACGTCGAGGGTCTTGGTGTCACCGAAGTACGACGGGCCCCACACCTCATCGATCAGCGTGTGACGTGCAGCCAGGCGATTCTTCCTGCGCATGAGCGACTCGAGGAGCTCGAACTCCTTGGGTCTCAACTCGACATCGCCGCCATCGACCCGGGTGACGTGGGCATCGATGTCTAGCTCTATCGGACCGCCCCGCAACACCTCGTTGGACCCGGCGAGAAGACCCGTCTTCGACGCGCGGCGCAGGTGGGCGCGGACCCGGGCGACCAGCTCCCGCATCGAGAAAGGCTTGGTCATGTAGTCGTCCGCCCCCAGCTCGAGACCGCTGACCTTGTCGGCCTCGGAATCCTTTGCCGTGAGCATGATGATCGGGACGTCAGACGACGACCTGATCTGACGACAGACGTCGAGACCGGATAGCTCGGGAAGCATGAGGTCCAACAGCACGAGGTCGGGTCGTGCGCTCTTGGCCATCTCGAGACCGGTCACACCACCTGCGGCCACCATCACGTCGAAACCCTCGGAATCGAGTGCATAGCGGACCGACTCGGCGAGACCGGGCTCGTCCTCGATTATCAGGATACGATTCGGGCGCAGGTCAGCTCTTGTTGTCATCGGCCATTCCGGCCATCCCCACATCGTCGAACTCGGCCCTCTCACCGGTGATGAGATATGCCGTCTGCTCGGCGAAATCTACTGCCTGGTCGCCTACGCGCTCTAGTGCCCTGGACACCATCAGCATCTTGGTCGCCCATTCCAGCAGCTCGGGATTGTTCCCCACTGCGACGGTCTCCTTGTACATGTTGGCGTTGAGCCGGTCGATCGGCTGGTCCATGACGGGGAGAAGCCGAGCCTCGTCCAGGTCCTGGCGGACATAGGCCTCGATCGCCGTTCGGATCATCGGCCTGACCAGGTCGCCCATCTCCCGCACCTGGTCACGGATCCTCTCCACACTGGGCAGGCCCTCGTTGAACTGGGCGATCTTGGCGATGTTCACACATTGATCGCCCATCCGCTCGAACGTGTTGTTGAGCTCCAAGAGCACAGTCATGCGACGCAGGTCGGAGCCGAGCGGTTGGTGACGCGCCATCAGGTTGGTCCACTCATGATGAGCATCGAGATAGGTCTGGTCGATGATGTCGTCGAGCTCGATGACTTCGGCGGCCAGGTCCTGATTCCCGGTAGTCACCGCTTCGACGGCCATCCCCACCATCTGTTCGGCACGGTCGACCATACCGAGCACGGCTCGCTCCAATTCCTCGAGATCCTTGTGAAAATGGACGTTGATGTCGTGGTGCTGGGTCATCCGAATCTGCCCGTGATGTAGTCCTCGGTGAGCTTCTGCTTGGGGGATGTGAAGAGCTCGCGGGTCTGACTGTATTCGACCAGATACCCTGTCCGTTGACCGTCGATCTCGCTCTTCACGTTGAAAAAGGCGGTGTGATCGCTCACTCGCGCTGCCTGCTGCATGTTGTGGGTGACGATGATGATCGAATAGTCCTCCTTGAGGTCGAGCATCAACTCCTCGATCCGCAGCGTCGAGATAGGGTCGAGTGACGAGCACGGCTCGTCCATCAGCACCACATCGGGGCTGGTGGCGATGGCGCGGGCGATACACAAGCGCTGCTGTTGCCCACCCGATATCGCCATGCCGGACTCGTCGAGTTTGTCCTTGACCTCGTCCCAAAGCGCGGCCTTGCGCAGGGTTTCCTCGACGAGCTCATCCATGTCGCCCTTGTACCCGAGGACCGTCGGGCCGAAGGCGACGTTGTCATAGATCGACTTGGGGAAGGGGTTCGGCTTTTGGAAGACCATGCCGATTCGTCGCCTCACCTCGACGGGGTCAACGTTCTCTCCGTAGAGGTCGACGCCGTGATACTCGATCACACCCTCGACGACGGCACTCGGTATCAGATCGTTCATCCGGTTGAAGCACCTGAGCACGGTGGACTTGCCGCAACCCGACGGCCCGATCAAAGCCGTGATCTGCTTCTCGTAGACCGGGAAGCTCACCTTGTCCACCGCCTGGAACGAGCCGTAGTAGACCGACAGGTCGGTGACCGATATGACGGTCTCCCGTGGCCTGCCTGTGGGCGAGATGCTCGTGAGGGAGTCCTCGGTTCCGGTGGGCATTTCTTTGGCGATGATTCGCTGGCTGATCTCGGTTGTCGAGTCCGCGGCGACCGGTTCGCTCATGAAATCATCTCCTGAACTTCGGGCAGCGTGTGGAGCCTCTGGATACTCAGACTTTTCTTTGGATGTCACCACGTCTGCTCAAAGCGATCTCTCAACCAGACCGCGAACGAGTTCATCAGGAGGACCAGGATAAGCATCACCACTACTCCTGCGGCAGCCAGGACCCTGAACTCGTCCTGGGGCCGATTCGAGTACTGGTAGATCATCACCGGGAGGGTGGAGTACCCATCGGATAGGAACTTCGGGTTGAAGGTGACGAAGGTCACCGCCCCCACCAGCAACAAGGGCGCAGCCTCACCGATCGCCCTGGCGATGGCGAGGATGATCCCGGTCAGGATCCCAGGGAATGCCGCAGGCAACACTTGTCTCCGAATCGTCTGCCATTGAGTCGCTCCCAACGCCAGCGAGCCGTCGGAGATGGACGAAGGGACGGCGCGAATGGCCTCACGCGCCGCCAGGATGACCGTGGGCAGCACCAGCAAGGCCAACGTGAGCGACCCTGCTGCCGCGACAAAACCGATTCCGATGGGGCCGCGGACGATGAAGGCGAGGCCGAGGATCCCAAAGACGATCGAGGGGACCCCGGCCAGGTTCTGGATGTTCAACTCGATGAGTCGGTTCCACCACCGCGCCGGGTTGGCGTACTCCTCGAGATACACGGCCGCCCCGACCCCGAGCGGGATGATGAGGACGATCACGCCACCGATCACATAGAGGGTCCCGAGGATCGCGGTGCGGAATCCCGCTCGCCCAGGGTCGATCGTTGAAGGTGCCTCCGTGAGAAGTCCCCATTCGAGCCGCCCGCCGCCCTCGGCGATCATGAAGATGATCAGCGATGCCAACCCGAGGAGGGCAGCGGTGAGGGCCATGATCATCATCGAGACGAACGTGATGTGGATCACCCGGTCTCGCTGTGAGGATGACCGAAGTGCCGCCGCGGTGGCGGCGCGCGCCCCCGATGTCGCCATGGCGACCCTCCGGGTCTCTCTGGTCGGTGAAGCCACTATTCGTATACCTCACGGAATCGGCGCACGAACCGAGTGGAGATCATGTTGAGCACGAGGGTGGAGACAAACAGCAAGGATCCGACAGCGAAGATGGTGTCATAGCCGATCGTGCCGGTAGCGATGTCTCCGGTGGCTCTTCCCGCTATGAACGCCGTCATAGTCTGTACGCCCTTGGTCGGATCGAAAGTCAAGTGGGGATTGCCGGCGCCGGCCGCGATCAGAACCACCATGGTCTCGCCCACGGCGCGCGAGCCCCCGAGCACGATCGCGGCGACGATCCCCGAGATTGCGGCCGGGAAGACGACCCGCGTTGCCACCTCGAACTTGGTGGCGCCAAGTGCGTAACCGCCCTGCCGGAGGGCAGAAGGCACTGCTCGCATCGCATCATCAGAGATCGAGGTGATGATCGGCACGATGAGCAGGCCAACGCCCAACGCAGCCACTCCAACCGAGAATGGACCCTGCCAGGGCAAGAAAGGCAGCAGAGTCTCCGCCAGTGGCCGTATGAACCAGAAAGCGAAAAGCCCGATGGCCACCGTTGGTATGCCGGCGAGCACCTCGAGCACGGGTTTGACGACCCGGCGAACGCCCGGCTTCGCATACTCGGAGAGATAGACCGCCGATGCCAATCCGACCGGGATCGCAACCACCAGCGAGATGACGAGCACCAGCAGCGTTCCGACGACGATGGGCAGCACTCCGAAGCTCGCGTTGGCAAAGGAAGGTGCCCAGAGCGTCCCCGTGAAGAACTCCACCGCCGACACGTCTCGGAAGAACGAGATGGTGGGGATCACGAGTGATACCACGATCCCGGTCGTGACGATGACGGAGACACCGGCACAGACCGCCAAGAAGGCCTTGATCAGCTTTTCCCCATAACGGTGTCCCGAGGCCTCCAGCGACCGCTGCCTGCCGGCAACGGCGCTGGAACCCCGACTGACTGATTCCGCCATCAGCCGCCCGCTAGGGCAGCCACCTTGGCTGCCTGATCTGCCAGTTGTTCGGGCGTCATCGCCACGAACTCGGCGAGCTCGGCTATCTCGGCGGCGTTGGTGACATAGAACTCCGCGAAGTCGAGTACTTCAGGTCGGCTCAGGGCGAAGTCACTGAAGTACACGAACAACCCACGCCCGAGTGGCGTGTAGGTGAGGTCCTGCACGTTCTCCGGCGTGGCCTCGACACAGCCGTCCCCGTCGTCGATCGCCAGGGCCTTCACCGCCTCACCCGCCTCCTGATAGTAGGAGAAGGGAATGTACCCCATGGCGTAAGGATCGCTCTCCACGGCCCGGACGGCGGCGAGGTCGTCCTCACCTATGTCGATGTAGTCGTTGCGGATTCGCCCACTCTCGCCGTTGATGGCCTCGGTGAAGAAGTCGAATGTGCCCGAGTCGGAACCGGGCCCGTACACGGTGATGGCCTCCGAAGCCACATCATCGGACAGGTCCAGACCATCGATGTCGCCCCAGGTCTGCACGGTTGAGCCATCGTCCCAGATCTGTGACACCTGCGCCACCGTCATGCAGTCCACTGGAAGCTCGGCGTTCACGACGATCGACAGAGCGTCATTGGCCACCTGGACGAAATCGAAACCGATGTCGTTCGACGTGCAGATTGCGATCTCCTCATCGGTGATCGGACGGGAGGAGTCGTTGCCATCGGTCTCTCCGATGCAGAACTTCTGAAACCCACCACCGGTTCCGGAGATGGCGACGGTCACCCTGACTCCTGGCTGCTGAGCCATGTAGAGCTCGGCAGCCACCTCAGAGAGTGGCCCGACCGTGCTGGACCCGTCCAACCGCACGGTGCCCGTCAGTTGGCCGCTACCACCGTCGACTGTAGTCGTGGTGTCCCCACCACCGCCACATGCGGCCGATGCCAGCGCGAGAACGCCAATGAGGGCGATGGCCCGAGTGAATCGCAGTTTCATTCCGCTGCTGCTCCTTGATCAGTGGGTCTTTCCAATCCGGATCGGTTCCGGTTCTCCCAGCACTGGAGAAGCTAGGAAACGCCGTTAACCCACCGGCAATGCATGGGTTAACGGGGAGTGAACAATTTCCCGAGGGCGCCGAGCGCAATTGGGCTCCTACGTGTGATGAACGCGCCTATCCGGTGTTCATTGCACGCAGGACGCCTTCTAGAGATGGGCGACCGCCCGGGCCAGGGCCAGCTCCTGGAGGGCGACGTGGGCGTCGACACCCGATCTGGGGCTGACCCTCGTCCAGGTCCTGTCGGGTCGAAGCTCCCAGGCGAGGTTGTCATCACTGAACACCACGTCGAGGATCTCGTCCATCCGGAATTGGAGATCAGGGTCGGTGACCGGGGCCAAGGCCTCCACCCTGCGGTCGAGGTTCCGGGGCATCAAGTCGGCGGACCCGTAGTAGTAGTGACGCTCCCGCCCCCGTGCCCCGAATCGATAGATGCGGGAGTGCTCCAGGTACCGACCCACGATGGACCGAACCGAGATGCCCTCCGACAGACCGGCGACCCCCGGGACGAGACAGCAGATTCCCCGCACACACAGGTCGATCCGGGTCCCTGTCCGAGAGGCCAGGTAGAGGGCCTCGATGATCCCGGCGTCGACCAGCGAGTTCATCTTGAGGGTGATGTGGCCGTCCGATCGTCGCGCCTCGTCCTCGATGAGCTCCACAATCCGATCACGAACACCGTTCGGCGACACGGCCAGTGACCGATATCGCGTCTGACGGCTGTAACCGGTCAGATAGTTGAACAGATCCGACAGGTCCGACCCTAGGTCGGGATCGGCGGTGAAGACACCGATGTCCTCATACGTGCGTGCCGTGGTCTCGTTGTAGTTGCCGGTGCCGATGTGGCCGTATCGGACCACCCGGTCGCCCTCGCGACGCATCACAAGCGAGATCTTGGTGTGGGTCTTGAGCCCGACGACTCCGTACATCACATGGACACCTGCGTCCTCCAGCCGCTGCGCCCACTCGATGTTTCGCTCCTCGTCGAACCGTGCCTTCAGCTCCACCAGGGCGACCACCTGCTTGCCCCTCTCCGCGGCATCGATGAGCGACTGCATGATCTGGCTGTCCCGGTTGGTGCGATAGAGGGAGATCTTGATGGCGAGGACGTTCGGGTCACGAGCCGCCCTGGCGATGAAGGCGTCGACAGTGGACGTGAACGAGTCGTACGGGTGGTGGGCCACCAGGTCCCCCTGACGGATGACCTCGAAGAAGTCGACGGTCTCACTGGGGGCGGAGGCGAGTCGGGGCGGGGTGACGCCCGTGAAGACATCGAACTTCAGCTCGGGCCGGTCGAGGTCGGATACACCCCACAGCCCGGAAAGATCGAGGGGCCCGTCGACCCGGTACACATCGTCTTCGGTGGCCCCCATCTCCCGCATCAGGAGGTCGAGCACGTCGTCGGGCATTTCCGGCTGAATCTCGAGACGCACCATCCGTCCAAAACGTCGTTGGGTCAGCTCGGACTCGATGGTCATCAAGAGGTCACCACCCTCATCCTCCTCGACCTCGAAGTCGGCGTTCCGGGTCACCCGGAACACGTGATGACCCAACACCTCCATGCCGGGGAACAGAGAGTCGAGATGAGCGGCGATGAGCTGCTCCAGCGGCACGAAACGCTCGCCATCGGGCAAGACCACGAAGCGGGGAAGGATCGGAGGGATCTTGACCCTTGCGAAACGGGTCAACCTGGTCTCGGGGTTGCGCACGGTTATCGCCAGGTTCAGCGAGAGGTTCGAGATGTACGGGAAGGGATGGGCCGGGTCGACGGCCAGTGGGGTGACGACAGGGAACACCAGCTCGCGAAATTGGGCGTCGAGGTACTCGCGATCCTCGTCATCGACGGTCGGATAGTCACTGAACCCGATGCCCTCACGGGCGAGGGCAGGCGCGATCTCTGAGAGGAACCGCTTCGAAATCTCCTGATATTGGGCATCCACGTCCGCCTTGATGGCCGCGAGCTGTTGACCGGGGGTCAGCCCGTCAGGTGTGACCGATCGGATGCCGTGGGCTACCTGCTCCTTGAGCCCGGCGACACGAACCTGAAAGAACTCGTCGAGGTTGGTCGACCAGATGGCGAGATACTTCACCTTCTCGAGGAGCGGGAAATCCTCACGACCGGTGAGGGAGAAGACGCGCTTGTTGAACTCGAGCCAAGAGAGCTCGCGGTTGATGTAGGTCTCCGAAGAGATGAGTTGCAAGTCCTCAGACATAATCGCCTGCCGTGATCACCGACTGGTCAGCGGTCATATCCAAGACCGCCCAGGAGAAATTCCTCGACACCATCGGTGACCTCCTTGAGCCGAGTCTCATCTTCGATGAGGGCCCTGGCCGCAGACATGATCGTGTCCTGGATCAGCCTTCCGGCGAGATACGAGGGCATCCCCCGAAACACGCCTTCTCTCACACCCCTCATGTAGATGGCAGCCATCTCCGTGGCCAGGTCGGCGTGTGAGAGTTTGATCCGTTGTTGGGCGTCGAGACCCATTCGCCCGGCCTCACGGTGGAGGATGACGCCGAACACCCGATCGGTGGACACGAACTCGACGGTGGCAGAGGCGAGACGGGCCAGACGATCGGCCGTCCCGAGACCGGCCGGGACCGAGTTGATCAGCTCCCTGATGACGTCGGGGAGCTTCTCTTCGACGAGGGAGGCGATGACATCGTCCCTGTCGTCGAAATAGTCGTAGAAAGTGGTGCGCCCCACCCCGGCTCCCAACGCGATCTCTCCAAGGGGCACTTCGGCGGTCCCGGCCTCGTCGATGACACGCCAGGCCGCATCGAGCAGAGCCTCACGTGTGAGTGACTTGTGCTCGTCGATCGATGCGGCTCGGATCCTGGGCATACGCAAAGGCTATCCG
>DASWKM010000084.1:0-4324 GCA_036396635.1 Acidimicrobiia bacterium | reverse complement strand
CCACCGCCGGCCTCGATGAGTCGCGGCTTGGACTGACCACCCGCCGCCTCCTCGGCACGGGACTTGAGGCTCTTCTGGGTGCGACGGGCGGGACCGCCGGCGGCCAGGTCGGCCTCGGCGGCGATCCGCTCACCGGAGACGGGACCCGAATCGACCACCTCCCCGCGATAGACCCAGACCTTGACGCCGATGGCGCCTACCGTGGTTCTCGCGGTGGCGGTGCCGAAGTCGATATCCGCACGGAGGGTGTGCAAGGGGACTCGACCCTCCCGATACCACTCACGCCGACCCATGTCGGCGCCGCCGAGACGGCCTTTGCACTCGACGCGGACACCCTCGGCGCCGGCCTTCAAGGCGGACGCGACGGCCCGCTTCATGGCACGGCGGAAGGCAATCCTGTTCTCGAGCTGGTCGGCGATGCCCCGGGCGAGCAGAGCCGCATCGAGGTCGGGATCCTTCACCTCGTTGATGTTGAGCTTGACCCGACCATTGGTCATCTTCTCGAGACCTTCACGAAGGCGCTCCGCCTCCGAGCCCTTGCGCCCGATGACGACGCCGGGACGAGCCGTGTGAATGTCCACGATCAGACGATCACGGGTGCGCTCGATATCGATTCGCGAAACTGCCCCGCGGGTCAGCTCATCACGCAGATAGTCGCGAATCATCCAGTCCTCATTGACGAATTCGACATAGTCCTTGGTAGAGAACCATTTCGACTTCCAGTCGGTGGCAATCCCCAAACGGAATGAATAAGGGTGCACCTTCTGACCCATCAGCTCACCTCCTCATTCATGTCCGACACGACGATCGTGACGTGGCTTGTCCGCTTGTTGATCCGGGTGGCCCGACCACGGGCCCGCGATTTGAAGCGACGCAAGGTAGGGCCTTCGTCGGCAAAGGCCTCGGTGACCACCAGGTCCTCAGAGTCGAGGGCGTGGTTGTGCTCGGCATTGGCAACCGCCGACGCCAACGTCTTGGCAATTGGTGAGGCAGCGGCGCGGTTGGTGAGCCGTAGGACGTGCTCGGCTTCCTCGACCGGCAGACCGCGGACGAGGTCGAGCACTCGGCGCACCTTGTACGGCGACTGCCTGATGAACCTGGTTTGCGCTTTCACCTTCATCGTCTGGATGCAGCCTTGTCTGCGTGACCACGGAAGGTCCTGGTCGGGGCGAACTCGCCGAGTTTGTGGCCGACCATCGACTCGGTGATGTAGACCGGCACATGCTTGCGACCGTCATGGACGGCAATGGTGTGCCCGATCATCTCGGGGATGATGGTTGAGCGACGTGACCAGGTCCTGATCACTCGTTTCTGGCCCGTGCGGTTGAGCTCGTCGACTTTGTTGGCGAGGTGCTCGTCGACAAACGGGCCTTTCTTCAATGAGCGCGACATCAGCGTCTGCCTTTCCTCGCGCGACGACGCACGATGTACTTGTTCGAAGCTTTGCTCTTCGAGCGGGTGCGACCCTCGGGCTTTCCCCAAGGGCTGACCGGATGCCTGCCACCCGAGGCCTTGCCCTCACCGCCACCAAGAGGGTGATCGACCGGGTTCATGGCCACACCACGGGTTTGAGGTCGGACACCCTTCCATCGGCCCCGGCCCGCCTTTCCTAGTTTGATCAACTCGGCTTCGGTGTTCCCGACCTGGCCGATGGTGGCCCTGCAGTCGAGCGGGACCTGACGCATCTCACCGGAGGGGAGGCGAAGCAGGGCGAGATCGCCTTCTTTGGACATCAGTTGCACCGCCGAGCCTGCCGAGCGAGCCAGCTTGGCCCCCCCGCCAGGGCGCATCTCGATTGCATGGACCATTGTTCCCGCCGGGACATTGCGCAGCGGGAGAGCATTACCGGGACGGATGTCCGCACCCGACCCGGACTCGAGTCTGTCATCCACCCTGACGCCCACCGGAGCCAAGATGTAACGCTTCTCGCCGTCCACATAGTTGAGCAGTGCGATACGCGCATTGCGATTGGGGTCGTACTGAATCGAGGCCACCCGGGCCGGGACCCCGTCCTTGTCACGCCTGAAATCGATGACGCGATAGCGCTGCTTGTGCCCGCCACCGCGGTGGCGGGCGGTGATGCGGCCGTTGGTGTTGCGGCCACCCGTCTTGGACTTCTTGGCGATCAGCGACTTCTCCGGCGCGCTGTCCGTTATCTCGGCGAAATCCGAGACCGTCTGGAAGCGACGCCCTGGAGAAGTCGGTTTGCGTTTGTTAATTGCCATCTCAGATCCCGAACAGATCGATCGAATTGCCTTCGGCGAGTGTCACGACGGCACGTTTGATGTCCTTGCGCCTTCCGATTTTGTAACCGGTTCGCTTTAGCTTGCCCTTGCGGTTCATCGTGTTCACCCGGAGGACTTTGACGCCGAAGACGGTCTCGACGGCATCCCGAATCTCCTCTTTGTTGGAGCGGTGGTCCACCACGAAGGTGTAGGTGTTGTGATTCTCTATGAGGTCGTACGACTTCTCCGATACGACGGGGGCGATGATGATGTCGTAGGCGGTCTTCATCAGGACTCACCTCCATCGTCTTCCTTCACGAAGTCGCTGTCGTAGGTGCTGAATCGACCAACCGCCCCCACAGTGTGTGAGGTGAACACGACGTGGTCGGACCAGAGGACGTCATATGCGGTCAGGTGGCCCGGCTCTACCATGCGGACCTCGGGAAGGTTGCGGAAGGACCTGCCGGCCGCACCATCGAGCTGGCTGAGGATCATCAGGGTTTTTCCCCGGGCATCCATGGCATGGAGAAGCGTGACCGCTTGTTTCGTGCCGGGCGCAGTCCAATCGATGTCATCGACGACCCTGATCGCCGCCTCCGAGGCGCGAGCCGAGAGGGCGCTCCGCAGGGCGAGACGCTTCATCTTCTTCGGTGTGCGCTGTGTGTAGTCACGAGGCTGTGGGCCGTGGGCCACGCCACCGCCGACCCACTGTGGGGAGCGGATCGAGCCATGCCGTGCCCGCCCGAGGCCCTTCTGACGCCACGGCTTGCGACCGCCACCTCTGACCTTCCCACGGGTCTTGGTGCTGGCATTGCCACCACGGGCCGCGGCCAGCTGAGCCGTAACGACCTGGTGAAGAACGGCCAGGTTGGGTTCGATCCCGAACACGTCGGCGTCGAGCTTGATGTCGCCGGCGGCCGCGCCGTCCGCCTTGAAGAGTGGGGCCTTCAGGTCAGCCACGAGCCTTCACCGCCTCTCTGACCAGGACGACCGAGCCCTTGGGGCCGGGGACGGAGCCGTTCAACAGCAGCAACCCGCGCTCGGCATCCACACCGGCCACCTCGAGGTTGAGCGTGGTTACCTTCTCCCCACCCATGCGACCCGCCATGCGCATGCCTTTGAAGACACGGGCAGGTGTGGCACAGGCGCCTATCGAGCCTGGGGCGCGATGCTTCTTGTGGGTTCCGTGGGAGCCGCCTTGGCCGGCGAAGTTGTGCCGCTTCATGACACCGGCAAAGCCCTTGCCTTTGGACACACCAGAGACGTCGGCCTTGGTGCCGACCTCAAACATCTCCTCGACCTTGAGCATCTGACCCACCTTGAACTCGGCGGGGTCATCGACCTTGATCTCGACCAGATGGCTCCCCGGGGCAATCCCGGCCTTGGCGTAGTGACCGGCGGCGGGCTTGTTCAGCTGACCCGGCTTCGACTCCCCATAGGAGATCTGGACGGCGTTGTAACCATCGTTCGCCATGGTCTTGACCTGGACGACATGAACGGGCCCGGCCTTCACGACAGTGACCGGGATGGCCCTGGCCTGGTCGTCGAAGATCTGGGTCATGCCCAACTTCTGCCCGAGGATGGCCTTCATAGCTTGATCTCGACTTCCACCCCAGCCGGCAGCTCGAGACGCATCAGCGAGTCGACGGTCTTCGGGGTTGGCTCGAGAATGTCGATGAGCCGCTTGTGGATCCGCATCTCGAAATGCTCTCGGGAGTCCTTGTGCACGTGGGGCCCGCGCACGACGCAGTAACGGTGGATCTCGGTGGGAAGCGGTACCGGGCCCCTGATCCTCGCCTGAGTGCGGAGCACTGTCTCGGTGATCTTCTTCGACGACTCGTCCACCACGTTGTGGTCGTAGGCCTTCAGCCGGATGCGGATCTTCTGCTCGGCCATCAGCGAGCTCCGTTCGCTGGCACCGGGCGCTCCGTGCCGCGTGCATCGTGTCGATGAGTCATTTGTTGATCCTGGTTACTCGTCCGGCGCCGACGGTGCGGCCGCCTTCACGGATGGCAAACCGGAGACCCTCATCCATGGCGATGGGTGCAATCAGCTCGACGGTCATCTCGGTGTTGTCACCAGGCATCACCATCTGGGTC
>DASWKM010000083.1:0-22312 GCA_036396635.1 Acidimicrobiia bacterium | reverse complement strand
CATGCTGGCCCGCAACCCCTGGAACGTCGACTTCGGGGATCGGGTGGCCTTCGCCGACCTCGGAGCCGGGGAGGTCATCGTCACCGGCGACCGTGCCGAGTTCCTGGGGAGGCACGGCAGCGTCGACGACCCGGCCGCATTGAGACTCCCCCGCAAGTTGTCGGGCGCGGTCGGGGTGGGCTACGACCCCTGCGCCGCCATCCAGCGCTCGCTGGTCCTGGCTCCGGACGAGGAAGTCGAGGTGGTCTTCCTGCTGGGCCAGGGCAAGGACGACGGAGAGGCCCGGGCTCTGGTCGAGCGTTATCGTCGGACCGATCCGGAGGTGGTCAGGGCCGAGGTGGCAACCCGGTGGAGTGACATTCTGGGCACGGTCCGGGTGAAGACGCCCGACCGGTCATTCGACTTGATGATCAACCAGTGGCTGCTCTACCAGACGCTTGCCTGCCGGGTGCTGGGCCGGACGGCGTTCTATCAGTCTGGTGGAGCGTTCGGTTTCCGCGACCAACTGCAGGACGTCATGGCGCTGGTGACACCGATGCGGGACATAACCAGAGAGCATCTGTTGCGCGCCGCCGCTCATCAGTTCGAGGAAGGCGACGTACTCCACTGGTGGCACCCACCTTCGGGCAAGGGGGTGCGAACCCGCATCTCCGACGACTACCTGTGGCTTCCCTATGCCGTCGCGCACTATGTGGAGGTGACCGGGGACCATGACATGCTCGCCCAGGTGGTGCCCTATCTGAGTGGGGTCGAGCTGGATCGAGAAGAGGACGAGGTCTTCTTCACTCCCGAGCGGTCCCCGATGGAGGGAACGATGTTCGACCACTGCCGACGCGCCCTCGACCGGGCCCTCTCCCGGCTGGGAAGACGTGGCCTACCCCTGATCGGGACCGGTGATTGGAACGATGGATTCAACCGGGTGGGGCGGGAGGGGCAGGGAGAGAGCGTGTGGCTCGGATGGTTCCTGGAGGCGAACCTGAGACGATTCGCCGACATCGCCGACGACCTTGGTGAAGATGAGCTTGCTGCCGTATGGCGGGAGGGTGCACTTCGTCTCCAGGCCAACCTCGAGACCGAGGCATGGGACGGCGACTGGTATCGGCGCGCGTTCTTCGACGACGGAACACCACTCGGCTCCTCGGTCAATCCCGAGTGTCGCATCGACTCGATCGCACAATCCTGGTCGGTCATCCACGGTGGCGCCCCGAGCGGCCGAGCCCAGCGGGCGATGGAATCCGTGGAGGAATACCTGGTCCATCGTGGTGACGGTCTTGTGCTCCTCTTCACTCCACCGTTCGACAAGTGGGACGTGGACCCCGGATACATAAAGGGGTACCTGCCCGGCGTCCGGGAGAACGGCGGCCAATACACCCACGCCGCCATCTGGTGCGTCATCGCCTTCGCAACCTTGGGCGACGGTGATAGGGCGGGCGAACTGTTCGGCCTGCTCAACCCGATCAACCATGCCAGCACCAGGGCGGGGATCCACCGGTACCGCGTGGAGCCCTACGTGGCGGCGGCGGACGTGTACTCGGAGGCGCCCCACGTGGGCCGGGGAGGTTGGACCTGGTACACCGGATCGGCGGGGTGGATGTACCGGGCCGGTGTGGAGTGGATCCTCGGCTTCCGTCTGCGGGGTGCCCGTCTTCTCATCGATCCCTGCATCCCACGCGCCTGGGGAGGTTTCGAGATCGCCTTCCGCTATCACTCCTCCAGCTACGAGATCCGGGTCAGCAATCCCAACGGGGTCACCAAGGGTGTGATGGGCCTGACGATGGACGGCACCAGCCTGCCCCCCGGATCGGAGTTGGACCTGGTCGATGACGGTGCCACCCACCAGGTGCGGATCATCTTGGGCTGAGGGCGAGCCGGGGCGTCTGTTAGTTTCGGGCCTCGGCTGTGGCCAGTCACCCTCAGGCGAATTCCCTGTTGCAGCGGCTCTCGCAAAGTCAGATAATCGCGTATCTCTGAAGGGGGATGAATGAGGAAGGCATCGACACTGATGCTCGTGGCGGCCCTCTTGGTGGCAGCCACGGCCCCGACGGCTCTGGCAACCGCACCCGAGGAGACCGTCTACCTCTCGCTCGGCACATCGCTGGCCGCGGGATCCCAAATCGACTCGGAGGGCAATACCACGGCCGGGACGGGCGAGTCCTACACCGATCAGCTGTATCAGCGGGTGCAGGGGCGGATTGGTGCGGATCTCCAGCACGTGAAGCTGGGGTGTGCCGGGGAGACGACCGACCAGCTCCTGGGGGGGGCCAACGTCTTCGGTCAGCCTTCGGCTTGCGCCGGCTCCTATCTGAGCGGAAGCCAGATCGGTGACGCACTGGCGACCATCGCTGGGGGAGACGTGGTTCTCGTCACCATCGACATCGGAGCGAATGACATCATCCAGGCACAGAACGTGTGCGGAGGGAACGCCGGGTGCATTCTTGCCCAGATTCCGGTGATCCTGGGCAAGGTTGGTCAGATCGTGGGCATGATCAGGGCCGCGGGTTATGACGGGCCGATCGTGGCCATGAACTACTACAACCCACAGGCTGCCGCCGGCATCGGGTACTTCCCCGGCCTGGCCGGTCAGCATGACCCGGATCCGGTCCTCGCCCAGCTGAGCGACGCCCTCGTCCAGGGATTCAATGGCGGCCTCGCCCAGGTCTACGGGCTGTTTGGGGTCATGGTGGCCGACGTGTACGGCGCCTTCAACGCCGGTGACTTCGGCGATGACAAGCCGATGAACGGGATCCCGGACAACGTCGACGTGCTCTGCAAGTTGAGCTATATGTGCCCTGAGGAAGGGGTGAAGGCGAACATACATCTCAACAAGCACGGCTACCGGGTGCTGGCCAAGACTTTCCTGGGTGTTGTCGCAACCTTCGATTCGTGAGCTGCCGCGTGCCGCTTGTTGCATAGGAGGGCGTCCTGCGACATACGCCGACGACACCGACCTGAGAGTCACCGCCGCCGGCGATTCGCGGTGACAGCCGCCAGATACGACAGAGTGTTCAGTGAGGTGTGGACCAGCCATGGGGCGAGGAGGCTCCCGGTCGCCCGTCTGGTCCAGCCCAAGGCGAGACCTGCGACACCTGCAGCAGTCGCCCCGATCACGGTGACCATGCCCCGTTGCGCCGATGACTTTCCCCGACCGATCGGGTTGCCCTCGAGGGCTCGGTGCGTCGGGATCAAGTGCCAGAGCCCGAAGGCGATGGCAGAGCCCATTTCCGCCGAGCCGGGTCGGTGGCTCCGCAACAGCGCCGGGAGCACTCCCCGGAAGGCCACCTCTTCGAACATGGCGGTCCCCAGTGGGAACCTGAGGAGAGCACGCCGCGCAATGTCACGGGGCGAGCCGATCGAGGCGCGCTCATCCTGCAGGAGTCTCTGCGTTCTGGGCCGACCGAGCGCGACAACCATGATGGCGGCGGACGCGACCGCCGCTCCCGCTCCGATGCGAAGGCTTTTTCGGGTGTCGCCTGCGGCGAAGCCCATCTCGTCCCAGCCCAGGCCGGCAGCACGACCCACACCGACAAGGAGCCCTGATACGACCAGGTTCCCCGACACATATCCTCGCTCGTTGAGAACAGAGTTCTGGACGAGGTTGTGGGCGGTGAGGATCAGAATGGTGATCGGGACCCATTTCCGTGGATCGGCGCTCATGGATCCTCGCAATCCCTAACGGTCGAGGCGAGGACGACCATCGTGAGTGGCATGACAACGCCTCCTTTCCTCGTCGGTCTCCCGACCGCCATCGGCACGATACGACGACGGCGATGCGTGGGCGTTCCCCCACGGCTTCGGATCGGTGCCACAGCAGGAACTGGGCCGGTCGCGGCGCTGATGGCCGACGGCTCGGGTCGGTGAATCCCAGTCGGCTAATGCCCACGCCAAGCGAGGGACATGAGGGTTAGATTCCGAGGATGGAGACGCTGAACGCGTCCCGTGGGGTAACCCCACCGGTCGACGAGACGCTGAGAGGTGTCGTCGTCACGTATCGGCTGTTGGTCTTGGTCTGGCTGTACATCCTGATCGGGGTGACCGTGGTTCGGGACTCTCCGGGAGACCGCTGGGTGCTGGCGGGCACCGTGGTACTGGGAACCGTCTGGGCCGGGGTCACCATCTGGGCAGGACGCGCCGGCAAGAGGCTGGGAAGCCGCACGTTCGTGGCTCTCGACGGCGTAGTGGCCCTCGGTCTGTCCGCCGCAGGCCTCATCGCCGGTGCAGAAGATTTCGTCAGCGGAGGATGGCCGGCATCCTGGCTGTTCACCGTCGCCTTTGCCTTCAACATGAGATGGGCGATAGGCGCATCATTGATCCTGGTTTTCGAGCATGTCCTGCTCCATATCGCCCACGAGCTAGACGACATCAGGATCGCGGGCACCTTCATGTTCATCGTCTTTGCGGTGATCGTGGGCTGGGCCTTCGACTCGTTGAGAGAGCGAGAGCGACTCCGCCTCGAGCTGCAGAGCGAGCTCTCGAGAGAGCGTGAGGCCTTGGAGAAGGAGAGGGAGGCCACCGCCCGACACGAGGAGAGGGCGTCGCTGGCGCGTCACCTGCACGACGAGGTGCTCCAGACCTTCCACGCCATCGACCTCAAGGCCGAAGAGCCCTCGCAGGTGCGCTATTTCGTTCGACGGCAGACCCGAGAGCTTCGTCGCACCATCGAGGAGTTTCGCTCGCCCTATGAGAAGAGCTTCCGGGCGTCGCTGCTCCGTGGTCGCGATGCGGTGGAAGACCTTCACACCGGGGTGAAGATCAATGAGGTCATCAGGACCGATGCCCAGGTGACCCCCGCCCTCGAGGCGGCACTCGGAGCGGCCAGGGAGGCGATGATGAATGCTGCGAAGCACTCTGGTTCGTCTCAGGTGGATCTATATAGCGAGATCGAGGATGGGATCGCGGTCATCAACATACGAGACCGTGGGCGGGGGTTCGACCCGGGGGCGGTCTCCGACGGCGGCATGGCCCTGGCGATCACCCAACGGGTCCGGGATGTCGGCGGCGACGTCGAGATCAAGACCGGGCCCGACCGGGGCACCCAGGTGAACATCACCGTGCCCGCCCCATGACTCAGAACGACCAACCAGCGGTCTTCGTTGTCGAGGACCACCCTCTGGTGCGGGTGGGCATCGAGGCACTGATCAAGGAGAGATACAAGTACGTCGGGTCGGCAGATGAGGCAGCCTCGGCTATCGAATTGATCCGGGAGAGACAGCCGGATCTGGTGCTTCTCGACGTCCACATCGGTGGTGGGGGTGGAGCGACCGTGGTGCAGGCGGTGCGCCAGACAGACCCCGAGATCAAGTTCCTGGTGGTATCGGTTTCGACCTCACCTGAAGACGTCCTCACCATGTTCCAAGCAGGTGTCGACGGCTACGTGGTTAAGACCGCAGATGAGGGGTTCATGCTCGATGCGATCGATCAGACCCTGAGCGGAGTGTCGGCTGTATCTCCTGAGGTGGCGGGGTACTTACTGGACATCGACGGTTTCACCCGCCATATCGCTGACATCGACCGTCTCACCCCGAGGGAGCGGGAGGTGACCACCCTCATCGCCCGTGGCTTCACGTACAGGGAGACCGCGAGCGAGCTCCAGATCAGCGTCAAGACCGTGGAGAACCACATCGCCAACATCTTCCGGAAAGTCCACGTCACCAGTCGCAACGAGCTGACCCGATACGTCTACGAGACCGGCTGGCTTCGACCTGACCAAGTGGGGCTGAGCCCGGGGGTCGACAGTGTCGGGCACGCCGGGCCGTGACCACCGGATGACAGGTCGATCCGGCAGCCCTGTCATGCGGTAGCCGCCTCGAACGTCGCGTATCGCGCCGTGACGGCTCGGTGGCCTCCGTCTCCCTGCGTCTGGCGACGACCGCTGACGCGGGTAGATGTCGAGACGTCCCCGTCAACCGTGAGTCGCCTGGTCTCCTTGTGGGGCTGGCTGGGCCTTCTGTGCGTCGGCTCGAAATGCGGCATTCCGCTTGGCCTCCGTAGGCGGTGTTGGCCGAGCCGTTCCCCCCGGCCGGTCACGTGCGGTGGCCCGTCGACCCCATTCGGCGCGGTCACCATCGCCAGGCCGACAACGCTCAGTGCAACACCTACCCAAGCCATGGTCGGCTCAGCCGTCGGCGCCACGTACCCCTGCCGGATGGAGTTGGCGGTCACCGCGGTGAAGTAAACGGTTGCAGTTGCGCGGCAGGTCACGGTCTCGCAGGTCCGGAGCAGGTCCCTGTACAGACGACGGTCGAGGCCGAGACGGGCCCAGGCGCCAAGGCGAGCATCGGTCACCTCGGCGAACCGCAGCATGTCGTAGCCGAGGTCATGGGTGCGACAGGCTGTTGTGAACGACCCAGGGCCGATCTGTCCCGGGGTCGAGCAGCCACCATTCGGGTTCAACAGCACCCCCACCTCTACCACCGGCTCATAGCCGAGCTCGGCATCGAAGCTCGTGGGCACCATGTTGAGCGTTGCGCGCTGATGGATCATCGAGGCCACCACTCGTGCCGCCTCGCCGGACTCGTCCCGCACCGGGTGAAAGAGCGCGTGACCGACACCGCTCGCCACGATGGCGGCCGATCCGAAGACGACAGCACGCCCGACGACCCGGAGAGGTCGCACACTGCTCATGTGCCGACGGGTCGACTTGACGGTGCCGGTCCATCCTTCGTGCGCCGCCGCGATCAGCGTCCGCGCAGCCGTCGGCACCGCCGACCGAGGGGTCGGATCGGTACGAGTGGGAAGAGGGCCAGGCCCGCCCTGGGTCGGGCTCTCTGTCTGGTTTGGGCTGGTGTAGCTCATAGCGCCAACATGGCGCGTTGCCTGGAATCCGCCTATCGGGCCTTGCCCCCAAGGGTTCCTTCCCCAGGGGGAGATCCCCTAGCCGGACCGGGGGCATCCCCTGAGACACTGTGGCCGTCCGTCTCCGGCTTCGCCTGCTTCAGAGACGCCGGCGTTAGCCGCCATCGGCCCCGTCGGCGCGGGGCGGCGGGAGGATCGCCTCCTCCGGCATGTACTTGCGAACCGAGCCCTCGATGGTCAGCGAGCGATCGCGGATCTCGCCCGGGTCGGGCTCCCTCCTGATTCGTGCCAGACCCCACACCATGGTTCCGGCGACGACGAGGCTCCAGAACTGGCTGTAAGCCACCGCAAGCAGGAGCGCAGCGACAAGAACCAGTTGAGACGTCGGACGACTCGGCAGATGCTCCAGCCAGAAACTCCGACTTCGCACATACCTCGACGTGTCGATCCACATGGTGCCGGTGGTCGCGTCGAGTGACATGTCGGACCCGCGAAACGAGATCATCGCGATCTCACCGAGGGGGGAAGGCGTCCACCCCCGCGAGGACTCGAGATCGATCCCATCGGGCCCGATGCGGACGGCCAAAGGCTGGTTCTTGCGATAACGGAGCTTCGACTCGAACTGAACACCGGCCATGGGCCGGGCTCTCACCGGGACGCCCGGCGGCGGCTCCAGCTCGCCGGGAGGAAGGTCGGCGATGGTGTACGACTGCCGGTATGCCTCTGCAAACCGGTCTCGCACGTCATCCGGCGTCAACGCCTCACACTGGCTTATCCACCATCCGAGGGAGGCCATGGGCTCCCAGCCGTTCAAGTGTGCCTCTGCCAAGTCGGAGAGAAACGCGCGGGCGGTGTCGTCGGGATGATCCTCGTAGCGACTGACGCGAGTACGCACATATCGGGCCAACTCGTCCCGGGTCGGGCCGTTCGAGATGAACTCATCGACCACCTGCTGATGCTCGAGCGCCACCTCGCGCGATTGCGATGGATCGGCGCTGAATCCGTGCCAGGCGCCCACCAGGTCGGCGTCGATGCGGTGCCATCCGTTCTGCACCCAATAGGTGCGGCCCAGGTCGTGACGTAGACGATCCCGGAGTCGCGCCGCCAACGTCTCCGATGCGATGTAGAAGGCCGGCTCGTCGGCGTTCCTTCGTTGCTTGATCAGAGTGCCCCAGGTCACACCGTGCTGTTCGCCGATGTCGAAAAGGGTCGGCTTTGCCGGGGCCGGTTGGGTGCGGGGCGGCGCGAAGAAGGGGAGCGGGGGGCCTTCGGGCAACTCGATACCGAAGGACTCGGGCGGCTTGCCGACGATCGTCAGAGCCGCATTGCCACGAGTGAAGTAGCGGCTCGCCCACTGCCGGATCTCTTCGGGACCGAGCCAGCCGAGACCGGCCTCGTACGTCCCGGAGAGACCGGGCCCGAACGGACCGAAATAGGACCACAGGATCGAGTCGATGAAGCTGTGGGTGGCGCTGTGCCACTCTCTCTGCAGGACGTCGGCCTCGACGTCGAGACGATCGAATGGGAGGTCGTGAAGCGATTGGCACACGCCCCTCAGATAGTCGCCCACCTGGTCCGGGTGCCCTTGCGCCCAGAAGTCCGTCAGGTGTGATCCGACATCGCCGTTGTAGCTGATCTCGGTCGTCCGGCGCGGGTAGAGGGCGAGATGCTCGGTGAGATGTGTGATCCCGCGTATCGGGAATCTCTCGTCATAGGTTCCGACCCTGAAGCTGAGGATGGCTGTGAAGGGCCGGGGGCCATCGATCGAGAAGGTGGGGATACCGTCGATTTCGGATCGTATGACCACCGGTTCCCGGGTCCCCATTGAAACCCTCCTCCGTGACGCGTCGAATCAGCCACAGGCTATATAAACGGGGGGGAATGACCGGGTCGGATTGCCCACCGTGAAGCGGGGTATCCAAGATGAAACCCCGGTTGGCCGGAACCGAAGTTTCGACCCGCCGGGGCTTCACCACGCAATATAACCATCTTGTCGAAGATCAGCGAAAGAACGCGAAAAGAATCGCAAATGGTATAACGGTCCTTTGCCGGCCAGGCCGGGAGCCCACCCACCGCCGGGCCGCTGTGGACGCCCCCAAGGGATCTGGTGTGCAACCAAGCCTGCTGAGCAAGGTTCACGGCCCTTCAGATTGCCGAAGCGGACCCAGCCTGAACCTCGACCCGATCACGCCGAGCCGAGCCGGCACGGGTGCGTCAGACCAACTTGCCCTTCGACTTGCGGTCGGCCTCGTCTCGCTTGTTCTTCTTGTCGAGGCGCTTCTGTTTGAGGTCTTTGGCAGCCGCCTTCTTGGTGCTCCTGCCGCCTTTGTCCTTGTTTGCCATGGTTCCTCCAGGTAGAGCATAGGGTCGACGGCCGTTTCCGAGCCCCGACGACCACATTACTCATAACCGCCCCCAAGCCAGGTCGTGAGATCGAGCAGATGCGAAGGGTGAGCCCCGGTCTGGATACGCGACTCCCGCGGCGAGACGCGACCGGTCACCACGAGCTGCAATACTGCTCGGCTCGACGAAGAGAGGGATCCAAAGTGTTCGAATTCGTCTGCGATCGCATCATCCCCGGATGCAGCCATGAGGATCGGGATGCGAACCGGGAAAAGCTCCTCGAGCGGGTGGCCATCCATTTGAGGGAGCACCACGACGTGGATTACAAGCGCGATCCGATCGCCGAGGCCCTCAAGACCACCGGGATCATGCCGATCCGCCCCATCTGAGCGAAGCGGGATCAGCCGACCGGCGACGGCGGCCCCTCGAGAGATGGGTGTGGCCGGGACGGTCGGGGTATTGCAGACCCAGGCCGACGGCACGGTCCATGCCGATGTGCGCCGGCCTCCCCACAACCGGCTTCGAGCATCACCCGGTGCGAGCCTCCGGTGACCGCCACCCGTATATTGCGGCGATGCAGGCTTTCCTGTTCACCGACATCGAGGCGAGCACCAGGCTGTGGGAGGAGCAGCCTGCCAACATGGGCCCGGCCCTCGAACGCCATTTCGCCATCCTGTCCGCAGCCGTCGAATCGGCAGGAGGCACGGTGCTCAAGACGACCGGTGACGGGATCGTCGCCGTGTTCGGGTCGGTGCCCGATTCGCTCTCGGCCTCACTCGACGCCCAAGAGGAACTGACCACCGAGGATTGGGGGCCCATCGGGCCGATGCGGGTGAGGATGGGGATCCACGCCGGCGAGGCGGAGCACGGTGAAGGTGACTACTTCGGTCCGGTGATGAACCGGGCGGCGAGGATCATGGCTGCGGGCCACGGGGGTCAGGTGCTCGTATCGGGGAAGGTGGCGGAGGTCGCCGGTGACAGGCTGCCTTCCGGGGCCACGCTGCGCGACCTGGGATCCCACCGGCTCAAGGACCTGACCCTGCCCGAGCATCTCTACCAGCTCCTCCACGGCGACCTCCAATCCGACTTCCCGCCGCCATTCACGTTGGATGCGCGCCCCAACAACCTCCCCCTCCAGACCACGGAGTTCCTGGGAAGGGGCAGCGAGCTCGACGCGATCGAGGCCATGCTGATGGCGCCGGCCACTCGTTTGTTGACGATCTTCGGGCCCGGTGGAGCCGGCAAGACCAGGCTCGGCCTCCAGGCGGCGGCCGAGCTGACAGACCGCTTCCGGGATGGCGCCTTCTTCGTCGACCTGTCGAACGAGCGCGACTCCGACGCCGCCTTCGAGGCGGTGGTCCGGGCCCTCGACCTTCCGGCCGCCGGCGGCGCTAACCCACTCGAAACACTCCAAACCCGGCTGCGGGACCGACAGATGATCCTGGTCCTCGACAACTTCGAGCAGGTGACCGCTGCCGGCACCGGTGTGGTCGGCCTACTGCAGCAGTGCCCCGAGCTTAAGGTGCTGGTGACCAGTCGGGAGACACTCCGGGTCAGAGCCGAGCACGTCTACCCGGTGCCGCCCTTGTCGCTTCCCGACCCGCGGGCGCCGGCGAGCGAGATCGGCGAGTCGGAGTCGGTGCAACTCTTCACCGAGCGGGCCCGGGCGGTGCGACCCGACTTCACCTTCACCGAGGAGAACGCGTCGGTCATCGCCATGATCTGTCTCCGGCTCGACGGTCTCCCACTCGCCATCGAGCTGGCGGCGGCTCGGCTCAGGCTGTTCTCGCCGGCCGATCTCCTCGACCGGCTCCAGACCAGGCTCGACGTGCTGGGGGCGGGTGGCCGTGACCTCCCCGACCGGCAGCGAACCCTGTGGGGCGCCATCGGCTGGTCCTATGAGCTCCTCGACGAGAGCGAGCGCCTCGTCTTCGAGATGATGTCGGTCTTCTCGCCGACACGACTCGAAGCCATCGAGGCGGTGGCCGCGTCCACGCTCGCCTCGGTGGACCTGATCGAGTCGCTGGCGTCGCTGGTCGACAAGAGCCTGGTCAAGAGTGAGGCTAGCGGGGACGTCCAGCGGTTCTCGATGTTGCTCATGATCCGGGAGTACGCCATCGAGCGTCTCGCCGAGTCGCCCGAGCGTGAGCAGGCGGTCCGCCGGGCACACGCCGACTACTTCTGTGAGTACACCCAGAGACTCAGCGGCCGGCTGCGCGGGCCCGAGCGTCTCCGAGTTCTCGGGGACCTGGCCGACGACATCGGGAACCTGAGGACGGCCTGGCGATATTGGGTGGACCAGGGCGACCTGAAACAGCTCTTCCTGCTCCTCGACGGTCTGTGGGCCCTCCACGACGCCAAAGGTTGGTATCACGCCGCGATCGAGCTGGCCACCGACACCCTCGAGGTGCTGGCCACCGCCGAGCCCTCCCCGGAGCTGGCTGCCGAGGAGCTGACGCTGCGCACCAGCCTGGCCCGGGCGCTGATGGCGGTGAGGGGCTACGACGTCGAGGTGGAGAAGGCCTTCAAACAGGTGCTGGAGATGGCGAAGGCCGCCGGTGGGGCGGCCCAGCAGGTCCCGGTGCTTCGCGCCCTCGCCAGCTATTACCAGAACACCGCCGACTGGGCGAGGGCCGGGGAGATCGGCAGCCAGCTGTTGGCCCTTGCCGGCGGTGGAGGCGACGAGTCGATCCTCGTCGACGGGCACTTCGTGGTGGGAGCGTCCCTGGCCTTCAGCGGAGACCTCGACTCGGGGCTACAACACCTCGACGAGTCGATAAGGCTCTTCGACTCGATGACCCAGGGCGCCGACCGATTCCGACTCGGCCCGCACACCGGCATCTCCGCCCGCGTCGCCTCCGGGCTCCTCCTATGGCAATGCGGTGCGGTGCAGAGGGGCATCGCCAGGGTCACCGAGGCCCTGAACATCGCCGAGGACCTCGAGCACCCTTACAGCATCTGCTACGCCATCTACCACAACGGGTTCCTCGAGCTGGCCCGTAGTCGTTTCGAGATGTGCGGGCAGCGGGCGAGGCAACTCGCCCGTGTGGCCGGCGAGAACGACTACGCCATCTGGCGCACCCTGGCCACCGTCCTGGAGGGGATCTCTCTGACCTGTCTCGGCAGGGTCGATCGGGGTCTCGAGATGACCGAGGCCGGGATCGAGCTGTACCGGGGACTCACCACGCCGCCAGTCTTCTGGCCACTCGTCCTCAACCTGCGCGGAAAGGTCCACGGTTTGGCCGGGAACCCGGCCAGGGGCATCGAGCTCGTCGACGAGGCGATCGCGTTGATCGGGTACGAGGAGACGGCGTGGCCCTACTTTCGGATCAACAAGGGGGATCTGTTGAGGATGCTGCCCGACCCGAGCCTCGACGACGTCCAAGAGGCGTATGAGACGGCCGTGCGCGGCTCACGTCGAGGGGGCTTGCGCATGTTCGAGTTGCAGGCGCTCAACCGCATGGTGGCGCTCAGGCGTGAGCGAGGTTTCGAGTCGGATCAGAGTGACGAGCTGAGATCGCTCTACGAGACGTTCACCGATGGCTTCGACGAGCACGACCTGGTGGTGACGAGGACCCTCCTGGGGATCGACACCGTGGCGGCCACCACCCCAGGGTGAGGCCCGACCCATCGATTCATTTTCCGCCCGCCTCGGGAATTGGACCCGAAGGGCCCATGCCGTCCTGGCGTGGGCCCTTCGATCACCTCATCGGCCGATCATGGGGCGAAGGAGTTGATGAATGCGAGGTCGTCGGGCTGATCGATGCGGTAGTACCCACCGGGCTCCACACAGTTCAGGGTGATCCCGAACGAGGTCACTGCCATGATGAGGTTGGTGTCCCCTTCGAACACCGGGCCGCCGGAATCGCCGAAACACGTCCCTCCTGTGTGCGATTTGCCCGGGTTGGAGGAGAACACCACAGATGTCCCGGTGGGGATGCCGAACGTCCCTTCGAGGCTGACCAGCATCACGCTGGCGTTCTCACGTGTGTCACCACCAAGGAACGACGGGAATCCGGTGTTGAGCCCGTATCCGACCGGGGTGAACCGGGTGTCGTTGCGCCGGGCGCTCTTGTACTGGTCGAGGTGCCCGACAATCGGGAGGGCCCCCACGGCACCGACGCCGGGATCTCCGTCGAGCATCACTATCCCAGCGTCCGCCAGCACGAATGCGTTGTCGTTGTAGTCCGGGTGCGGGTTGGCGGTGCCATGGTGCCACTCATTCGACGCGTTCAACGCGGCGACCCACGCCACGTAGCGGTCTGCGTTGTTGTCGGGGACGAAAGTCGAAGACGGGGGAAGGATCCCGAAATCGGGGGCTTCCTCGAAGTTCACCCAGATGTCGTCCCCACCGGTGCCATTGTCGGCGACACCGTCGTCGTCGGTGTCGACCAGCGGGCTGCCGGCGGTGTTGGTGGTGGCCCCGTCGAGCCCGACCGCGAACGTGCAGTGACCTGCGGTCAGAACCCTTCCCCCACTCAGAAGCGTTCCCGAGCAGCTGAACCATGCGCCGGGGTCGTTGAAACGTGGGTCGATGGCGTCCGGGACGTAGAAGAGCAGCTGTCCCACCTGCGGGTGGTCGTTGCCGTCGGGCTCGCCGTCGGTGATCGCCCACGCCGGGAAGGCGATGCCCGCCAAAAGGGCGAGGACCCCCACTACTTTCACCATCGTTCTCATATGTCTTCCTCCAAACAGATCTACACCGGGACCGGTGGCCCCTGGGTGAGCCGCCACTATACGCGCACGCCAAACCACGCTGAGCGAGCCGGTCTGCTCGTAGTGCCGCGCTTGTCGGGCATATGAGAATCGAGGCCGACCCCGCCCTCGTCGTTGTCGATCGTGCCCATCCCTCGGGCCAGACCCGGAAGGCAACACGCTTCGACCGATTCACGGCGCTGGTCGTCCTCACGGTCTTCGGGCTGACCTGGCCGGTGCTCGACCTGTTGGGCCGCAACGCCGAGTTCTTCCTGGCCCGCCGATCGCCCAAGGGGGAGATCCTCTGGCTCGCCCTGGTCCTCACCCTGGCGATCCCTGCACTGGTGGCCACGATGGGCAGCCTTCCCGGCAGGGTCGGTTACTGGGTGGGCCTGGTCCTGGTCACCCTGACGGCGGCCACGCTGGCTCGTCTCTATCTGGGGCGGCTGGGAATTCCCTGGTGGGTGGCCCAGGGAGTGGCGTTGGTCGGCGGAGGCCTCGCCACCTGGGCATTCTCCCGCTTCGCCTCGGTCCGTCAGACCCTTCGGCTCCTCTTGCCGGCGCCGCTCATCGTCCTGGCCGTGTTCCTGTTCGCCATGCCGGTCGGTGACGTTCTCAGGGAGCCGAGCACCGTCACCGGGAGCCCGGTCACAGTGGGGAACCCGATGCCGATCGTCATGCTCGTATTCGACGAGTTCCCGGTTGCCTCGCTCATCGACCCCGCCGGCGCCCTGCGAGCCGACCGATTCCCCAACTTCGCCCGTCTCGCCGTGGAGGGCATCTGGTATCGCAATGCCGTCACCGTCGAGCAGCAGACCGAGCACTCGGTTCCGGCCATGCTCACCGGGTCGGTGCCCGACCAGTCATTGATACCCGTGGCCGGCCAATACCCCTTCAACCTCTTCACCGCCCTGCACAGCGTCTACGACCTGCACGTCTACGAAGCCGTCACCCAGCTCTGCCCGCGGGCGCTGTGTGAAGGGCTGGCGAGCTCGGTGACATCCCTCAGCAGGGACGTGGCCGTCGTCGCCGGTCACGTGCTCCTCCCCGAGCCGCTCTCCGAGCAGCTCCCCGAGATCGAGCGCAGCTGGGGCGACTTCTGGGCGGTCGCCAGGGATTTCGACGCCCGGGCCGAGTTCAGTGACTTGCTGAGCGCCGGCCAGCGCACGCCGATAGACCGCTTCTTGGACGACATACGCACCACCGACACAGACCGGCCACCGCTCTTCTACCTCCATGCGCTGGTGCCTCACCATCCCTGGCAGTTCCTGCCGGACGGGCGCAGTTATCCCCTTATCGTGGGGCTCAACCCGGCCAGTGAGTCGGGCGGTTGGATAGACGACGAGTTCCTGGTCGCCCAGGCGATGCAGCGTCATCTGCTCCAGGTGGGCTATGTGGACCACGTGCTCGGAGAGGTGCTCGCCGCCTTGGAGGTGGCCGGGATCTACGAGGAGACTCTCCTCGTGGTGGTTGCCGACCACGGGATCTCGATCAAGCCCGGCGTGGCCCATCAGCGCAGAATCACCGAATCCACGGTGGGGGAGATCGCAGCCATCCCGCTCTTCGTCAAGCTACCCCATCCCGGCACGGGCGCCATCGACGACCGCCGCGCCCTCACCATCGACATACTTCCCACGATCGCCGACGTGATCCAGGCCGACATACCCGATGACGTCGAGGGTGTCAGCCTGCTCGGCCCCGCCCCCGATCGATCGGAGACGACCACGGTCGGCCCCGGAGGAGGCGTGACCTACGACGTCGACGGTGACGAGAAGCTGGCGGTGGCCCGCCGTCTCGAGGAGCTCTTCCCCGGCGGCGACCCGTGGGCGCTCCGGCCGCGAGGCAGCCCCTACCTGGTCGGTGCCGCTGTCGACGCGGCCGGCCCGGAGCCGGCCTTCACCTGGAGGCTGACCAAACCCGGGCTCTACGACGACGTCGACCTCTCCGGTGATGTCATACCGGTCCGTGTCGGCGGGACACTGAACGGAGATGTCGACGGCTCCGAGGTGCTGGCCGTGTCGGTGAACGGTGTGATAGGCGCCGTCACCCGCAGCTACGTCTTCGCCGGCGAGGTGTCGTTTCTCGCCATGGTGCCGCCGGCGCTCTTCGTCGATGGGGCCAACACCATCGAGCTGATCCATCTCACCGCCGGCGGCGAGCCGCTTCTCGTCGCGGGTGATGATGTTGGCGGCTCGGCTTGATCGGGTCGACCAAGGATTCGCCTGGGTCCCCGTTAAATCTGAGGGCCGTGAACCTTGCTCAGCAGGTTTGGTTGCACACGAGATCCGCTGAGTCAATCTGATGGACGGTGAATCCTGCTCAGCAGGCTTGGTTGCACACCAGATCCCCGGAGGCCGGGGTCGGCTCGGTGGTAAACCGCCGGCGGTCTCAAGCCCTTCCGTCGTCACCCGTGGCGCCGGGCGGGATCGGCTCGGCGAGGATCTCGGCAAGCCAGGCGGCGGCGAACTCGATCGCGGCCTGAGATCCCCGGTGTCCATGGCCCTCCCTGAACTGGAGTGTCAGCGTGGGATGCCCTCGACCTTCCACGTAATACACCTCGTCCGCCCCCTCGATCTCGGCGATCGCCTCGACCCGGGCCCGCGGGCACACACTGTCTCTCAGGAAGCGCATCGGAAGGACCCTGACCGTCCCGTCGCGGAGACGCTGCTCCAATCTCGCCAAGTCGGCGGGTGACATCCCGAGGTCGCGCTCACGTCTGCGCGGGAACAGCACGGCGGGGTTGGCCCAAGGCATAGCCGGTTGGGCGGCGACTGCCGCCTTCACCGGCCCCTCTCCCGCCAGGGTCGCCATTGCCAGGCCTCCCGAGAAGCACATCCCGATGATCCCGACACCTCCTACCGGAGTGTCGCGCCTCTCGATCTCGGCGGCGAGCTCGGCGAGCCAGACAGTGATCGGGCTGGTTTGCCCGAGGGCCCAGCAGACGAACTCTCGGCGCATGCACACCATGATCCCCTGACGCATGTTGTCGAAGAACCGTGGGGCGTAGACCTTGAAGCCACGTTGCGCGAGGGAGTCACAGAGATCGATGAAGGGCTGTCTGGCCATTCCGTCGATCTCGTGCATGAGGATCAGCGGAAGACCGTCACCGCCCACGTAGACGTCGTATGACATCGCAAGATCACCCAGTTCCACCGTGAACGGGTCCATCCCGGGCACAGGCTCGGCGAACGCGCTCACTATGCGCTCCCGGGCGTGGAGACCGGCTGCAGCCCGAGGTGGGGGAAGGCGTGCAGCGCGTGGCTCAGCCAGGGGGCGTAGTCATCGTCGCCGCTGAGCTCTCGGCGAAGCCTGGAGACGTCTACCCAGCGAAAGCCGTCGACTTGGGTGGCATCCGTCTTGGGTTCCGCCGAGCTGTGTCCCACCACGACGTGGTCGAGCTCGTGCTCGGTCAATCCGGACACCTGGTCCACCGCCTTGTAGCGGAAGCTCCCAACCGCGTCCAGGTCGACCACCAGACCCATCTCCTCGACCAGTCGCCTCTGCCCGGCCGCTATGACCGTCTCGCCGGGCGAAGGGTGGGTGCAGCAGGTGTTGGCCCATACCCCTGCGAAGGGCCGTTTGGTGTCGGCCCTCCTCTGCAGCAGCAACTCGCCGGAGTCGTTGAACACGAACACCGACACGGCCCGATGCAGCAGGCCCCCACGGTGCGCTGCCAGTCGCTCCTCGACACCGGTCTCACCGTCCGACTCGTCGACCAGGATCACGCTCTCCGTCGGGCCCATCGTCAGACTCCGAGCAGGGAGATGGCGAACAGACCCGTCCACCAGAGATATGAGGTTCGTTCGATTGCGACTTTGGTGGAAGCTGTCCCGGCGGCGAGAAGATGCCGGGCCAGCAGCGTCACGGGGAGGACGGCTCCGACCATCATCGCGGCGAAATGGGCTGTCGCGCCCAGGTTGACCAGGCCATAGGCGGCCAATGCACCGACACCTGCAGCACTGCCGAAGAGGATCATCACCGCCGCTCGCCACCCCCAGGTGGTGGCGACGGTCGAGACACCGGCCAAACGGTCCCCGGTGATGTCGGGGATCCCCTTGAGCGCCTCCCGGCCGAAGGTGAAGGTGGCGACCTCTGCTCCGCCGATGACCGCAGCAGCGCCTATCCCGCCCCCGAGCGATGCTCCGAAGAGGAGTGCGTTGCCGCAGAGCACCGCCACCACCAGGTTGCCCAAGACCGCGACAGCTTTGAGCAGGCGGGAGTAGAGAAGGCCCAAAGCCAGGGCCAGGGAGACCCAGACCCCGTGAGCCGGGCCGAGACCCCAACCGGCGGCGAGAGCGACGAGCATCAGGGCCACCAGCCACATCCAGGCGGCTCGCATCGTCAACAGCCGGGACGACAACGGCCGGCCGGTGAGATTGATCCGATCAGCCTCCACGTCGGTGATGTCGTTGAACACGTTGCAGGCGGCAACTGCGGCGCCAACGGCGACAATGCCGAGCAGCCAGCGAGGCAGGGGCGCAGACGGCGAGATCAGGGCTCCGACCGCGCACGCCGCGGCAGCCCCGAACGAGGCTCCCGGCCTGAGCAGCTGGACGTGGGCCGCCGACAACGTCTGCTCTGCCGACCTCAAATCAGCGAGCCCAGCGTGCGGACGCACCCGGTCCAGATCGGATCGGTCTCGTAGGCCGAGTGGACCCGCAGCCTCGGCAATGGTCGGTTCGGCACCAGCTCCCACTCCCAGGGGTCGTCGAGCTCGACATCCCCGCCGACAGCGTTGCGTCTGCTCTCTTGGAGGACCGCGGTGAGCCCCGCGTGGAATTGGAGCCGGCCGAGCTCGTCGTCGCGGAAAGCCCTGGCGGCGATCGGATCGGTCATTCGGAAGAAGTTGATCCAGCACAACGTCTCAGTCGGCTTCCCCACCTTCGCGGCGAGCCTCGAGATCATCTGGTCGGGAACCGCCATCGGGAAGTAGGACCTGAAGAACTTGCCCAGGGGGCTGCCGTAGGTGACCAGTGCGGTGGACTTGGCCACATCCGCCGGGAGTGAAGCCAGAGTCGCCGCGGCGATGACCGAACCCTGACTGTGGCCCGCCAACACCACGCGCCCCCCTTCGTCGACGAGCTGACGAATCCTCGCTTGGATCTCGGGGACCGCCCGGGCGGCGTATGCCGGTGGCGCCAACGGATGGAAGACGCGGGGGAAGAAGCTGGCCACGTCCCAGACCATCCCGATCTTGCGACGGGTCGCATCGTTGCGGAGCCCGGACCGTACCGCCGCATAGGCTCCGACCACGGCGACCAGGGCCAGCCAACCGGAGAGGTCGAGAAGCCACGAGAAGCTGTCGGGGAATTCCCGGTAGAACCAGTCCTCAGGTGACACCCCTTGTTCGACCATGGCGACAAAGCCAGCGAACCCTGCTGCGAAGACGGTCAGACCTGCCAGCGTGATCATCACATCCACAGCGAGCGCCGCATGTGCCACCCCACGTATCAGGATGGTCGATCTGGCCAAGCGCTTCTTGTCTTTGGCGGGAATCCCCAGCGCGGCGAGCTTTTTGCCGGCCGCCTCGCCCCAGGTCTTCCAATTGACGGCGGCCGTTCTCAACCAGTACAGCACCAGGGCGGCGAGCACCGAGATCAAGGTGGCGGTCACCGCGACCACCGCCCAGTCATAGAAGGCGGGGTATTCGATGGGGGCATCATCGCTCGACAGCAGGGCGGCGGTCCTGACGATCACCCCGGAGAACACCCCAAGGAGGAGGATGGCGGCGAAGGCGCTCACCGCTCCGGTGGCTGCCCAACGGAACCCCGCCTCGGGGCGGCGCGCCAGCCAGAGGAAGGCTGCTGCCATGACCGAGATGACGATGCCGATCCAGAGATAGGCATCCTCGTCGAAGATCGCAGCGACACCCCAGCCGGCCAGTGCCAGCAGGGTGAGGAAGAGAAGATCCCACAGGGAGGTCTGCCTCCCATCATCACCGGGTGAGGCGACATTGAGGGCGAGGAGCAGGGCAGCCACCGCGGCGACCACCTCGGTACTGGGGAAGAAGGCCACGACGACTGCCGCGATGACGACCAGGAACTGGTCGGTCTGGAGATGGCACTCCACCAGCCAGCGCAGCGCCTGGCAGCTGGCGATGAGGAAGCCGATGGCGATCGCAGCGGTGAGCAGGAACAGAGGAGCCAGGGCGAACCAGTCGAGTCTCTCCAGACCCTGCACGAGCCGGAGCGGCCATGCCTGGATGAGAACCAGCGCCATCAGCAGCCAGCCTGCCCAGAACAGGGGCTGGGTGGCTCCTCCCCAGGGGAAGACGTCGGTGTCCTCCTCGGTTCCGCCGGTCCGGGAGCCGATCCAGACCAGGACCATGGAGGTGACGGCGAGCAAGCCCCCGCCCCACAGCCCAACCGTGAAGATCGGGCCGATTTCACCTTGCCAGGTGCCCGCCAGGATGGTGGCGCAGAACGTGACCAGCAGGCCGCCGACACCAGCCGAGCCGTGAAGCCGGGCCATGACCTGCTGACGACCCACCCGATCCCAGATGGCGGGATCCTCGAGGGGGGACAGGTCCTGCACCGGCTGGTCTCTTGTCGATCCCATGGGCCGGTAGGCTTCGTAGGTCAACCGGCTGCGCCGCGCCAGGAACAAGAACAGCAGCAGTAACAGGATGGGCACCGTCATCCCCATCACCAGGCGCCTCCCGGTCTCGATCTCTGTCCCCAACACATCGCGGAGGGGGATTCGACTCCGGCATTCGGGATCCCCGCCACATTGATATGCGAAGAGGTCAACCGCCAGGAAGGCAGTCAGCTGCAGGTACGTGGCCGTGAAGGCCAGGGCCAAGGCATGAACCAACCACTTTTGGACCGAAGCGAGGCTCTCCGACGTCTTCTCGGGGAAACGCCGCCCCAGGCCACAGAGCAGTCGGTCGAGACGGGCGAACAGGCCACCCCCGGTGGGTGGCTTATGGGACCGGGCCGGCTCGATCATCCACCCGGCGATGTTGACCAGGCTGAAAGGCAGGAGAAGCACCCACAGGGCGCGGGACGCCGAGCTGGCGGTGAGGCCTCCCCAGGAGTAGGCCTCGACGGTGTGCTCCCCCTCGGCGGTGCTGCGATAGAACCCGGAGATCTCGTCACCGGACACCTGGATCAGATCCGACCGGCCCAGCATGGCGACGGGAGACGTGCCCCCCACACCATGGACGCGGATCTCGGTCACTCCCGGCCCCGGAATGGGCTGCTCATTCGCCGTCATGATCGGTCCCTCGTGATGTCAGCGCGAGGTGCTGAAGAGGCAACAACTCAAGCAGAGTTGGCCGACGTGCGCCGGATAGCCTGGACTGGCAGAAGTGAGACCGATTCTGCTAGCCCGCTTGATCAGAGCGGACACGCTGGGCGCCTCGATCACCATGGTGTTGCTGGGGGCGGCCACCGCCACAAGGCCGCTGACCGCCGGCTCCCTGCCCACCTTGTTCGTGTTGGCCGTGTCCTTCCACCTCTACGCCTATCTCCTCAACGACGTGGTCGATCTCCCGATCGACATGACCGATCCGCGGCGTGAGGGAACCCCCCTGGTGAGAGGGGTCGTCTCCCCACGGACCGCGCTCACCGTTGCCTTGCTCCAGATCCCGCTGATGGCGGGGCTGGTCGTCTTGATCGACCCCAAGCCCGGCAACGCGGTCGTCCTCGTCGTTCTCGTCGGCGCGGTGACGATCTACGACCTGTGGGGCAAGAGATGCACCGTTCCCCCGTTGACCGACCTCATCCAAGGAGTGGCATGGGGATCTCTCGGCTGGCTCGCCGCCGAGCTGATTGGCGATGTCACCGTCAGGACACAGGTATTGGCCGTCTACTTCCTGGCGTTCATCCTCCTCGCCAATGGAGTCCACGGCAGTATCCGTGACCTCGACAACGACCGATGGCACGGGGCGCGGACCACGGCCACCTGGTTTGGTGCCCGGGTCGGGCCGGGCGGCGCGGTCGTCCTGGGTGGGGAATATCTCGTCTACGCCTTGGTGCTGCAGGCCGTCACCGTGGGGCTCCCATTCGTGTCGATCGTGGCCGGACGGATCGAAAAGCCCGGCCTGGCGGCCGTCGTCGCCATGGCCGGCTCCAATCTCATCTCCACCGTTCTCCTCGTCAGGGCGGCCGTGGCGAGGGACCGGCACCGACAGCTCGTGCTCGGTGCCTGGCATCTCATCCTGGTCCTGGCTCCGATCTTTGTGCTGCTCGGCCCGGAACTGCCGGGTTGGGCCCTCATCACCGCGGTGGCCTTGTACGTGGGCCCCTTTGCCACCTATCGGTGGGTGTTCCGGCCCCGACCCGAGGCCCATTGGACGGTGCGGTCGGCCACTCGACCGGTGGATGGTGATTGACAAGACTGGCCCCAGAATGGCCGATGAGATCGCAAACCGACTCTGATGGGGTGCAACCGGCATGGCGTGGCAGCCGTTCTCAGGGCCGTGGACTTCGCTGAGCGGGTGTGGCAACCCTGGGTTGGCGGCGTGTGGCAACCCTGGGTT
>DASWKM010000082.1:0-25939 GCA_036396635.1 Acidimicrobiia bacterium | reverse complement strand
CGCCGAGCCGGTCACGGCAACACGGAGGGGCTGAAATGTCTTCGCGGCGCCGATGCCGAGCTCGTCCGACAATTCCCTGAGCTTGACCTCGATGGATCCCACGTCCCAGGAGTCGAGCCCGGACAGCGCATCGAGGGCATTGTCGAGAACGTCGGCAACGCCGTCTTTGTTCATCACCTTCTCCCACGACGACTCGTCGTATGTGTCGAATTCCTCGAAGAGGAACACGACCTGGGAACCGGCTTCGGGGAGGAGCTTGGTCCGTTCCTGGACGACGGCCGCCACCTGGCCAAACACGACCCATTCGTCCTTGCTCAACCCACGACCCAGGGTGGCCTCGACTTGGGGCCGGGCCACATCGGCAAACACAGCCGTGTCCATGCCCCTGATGTACTCACCGTTCATCCAGGTCAGTTTCTCCGGGTCGAATGCCGCGGGGTTGCGAGAGACGTCCGCCAGGTCGAACGCGGCGATCGCCTCATCGCGAGTGAAGATCGTCGTCTCGGCGTCGAGTGACCATCCCAGATTGGCCAGGTAGTTGAACACGGCCTCCGGGACGAATCCCCGCGCCCGGTAGTCCGACAGTGCCGTGGCGCCGTGTCGTTTCGACAGCGGCTTGCCATCGGTGCCAAACAAGAGCGGCAAGTGAGCGTATCTGGGCTCGGTGTGGCCAAGCGCCCGGGTCAGGAGTATGTGCTTCGGCGTCGACGGGAGGAGGTCCTCACCACGGGCGACGTGGGTGATCTCATAATCGATGTCATCGACGGTGGAGGCGAGGTGATAGGTAGGCGTTCCGTTGCTCCGAAGGATGACGAAGTCGTCGATGTCGGCTGGTGAAAAGCTCATCTCGCCACGGATCATGTCGGGGAAGGTCACGGCCCAGTCCTGGGGGACCGACAACCTGATCACACCGGAGTCGTGATCTTCGTCGGGGCGCCGGATGAAGTGCCCCGGGTGTCTGCCCTCGTTCTGGGCTCGCCGGCGTAGTGACTCCAGGTGGTCAGGGTCGCGCTGGTCGTAGTAGGCATGGCCCGACTCGACGAGACCGCGGGCGATGTCGGCATAGTGGCCGAGACGATCCGATTGCCGATACGTCCCGTGGGGTCCGCCGACCCTGACGCCCTCGTCCCAGTCGAGACCGAGCCATTGGATCGAGCCGAGGATCTCATCCTCGAACTCGGGGGTCGACCTTTCCAGGTCGGTGTCATCGATCCGTACGATGAAGGTGCCGCCGTGGTGTCGGGCGTACAGCCAGTTGTAGAGGGCAGTGCGGGCCGTTCCGACGTGGAGGTTCCCCGTCGGAGACGGTGCCATGCGAACACGGACGGTCAAGCGGCCACCACCCGATTGGCCAGGATGCCGATCCCGTCGATCTCCACCTCCATCAGGTCACCGGGCTCGACCTTGCCCACTCCCGAAGGAGTGCCGGTGAGGATGACGTCACCGGGGAGGAGAGTAGTGAAGGCAGAGATGAACTCCAGGATCTCGGCGACGCCGAAGATCATGTCTGAGCTGAACCCCGCCTGGCGAACGTCGCCGTTGACCTTGCAGATGACGGCGAGACGCTCCAGAGGGTCCAACTCGGTCTCGATGGCGGGGCCAAGGGGGCAGAAGGTGTCGAAACCCTTGGCTCTCGTCCACTGTCCGTCCTTCTGCTGCAGGTCCCGGGCCGTGACATCGTTGGCGGCCGTGTAACCGAAGATGTATCGGGAGGCGTCCTCGGCCTTGATGTTGCGAGCAGGCCTCGAGATGACCACGGCCAGCTCCGCCTCGTGGTGAACCTCGCTGCTGATCGACGGATACACCACGTTGGCATTGGACCCGATGACGGCTGTGGCCGGCTTCATGAAGATCAGGGGCTCGTCGGGAATCTCTCCACCCATCTCGGATGCGTGGTCCTCGTAATTCCTTCCGAGGCACATCACCTTGGTTGGTATGACCGGCGAGAGCAAGGTGACACGTGGCCACGGCACGACTATCTCGGTCGGCTCCCACGCCACGAAGGGGGTCCCGCGATAGACGAGAACGCCTTCGGCGTCGGCCACCCCATATGCGATGTCGTCTCCAGACTTGATGCGAACGATCTTCATTTCGGGGATCGACGCTACTCAGGCGACGCGTCTAGTCCCTGACGGTGAGAGATTTCAGGGCGTACCTGATCTGCTCGGGCTTGTTGACGATCAGATCGAGGTCTACGTCCGCCACGGCGGTCTCCCCCGGCCTCGCCTCGTGGGTTACGGCCTCCAACCACCTCTGTCGCCGCTCCGCCAGCTCCGGCGGCGCGTCCTGAAAGAGACCACACATGATCAAGGCCACCTCGATGTCCTCGGGCACAGGCGCCCGACCGCTGGCAGCCGCCCTGGCGAGCATGAGACCAGTCACCACCTGGCGGAGCCGGGGATCATCGCCGGGGAGGGAGGTGCCCTGAAGGATCTTCAGGCCCCAGCCCGGATCAGGCCCGGCATGACCGAACTTGCCGCCGCTCGGCACGTCGCCGGGGCCGCCAGGCACACCGGGTTTGTGGGCTCGCCACTTGACCGCCGGCCCCGGTTGCGGAGTGCTCCTGGGAAGTTCCGCCTCGGTGATCTCGACATTCGGCTGTTGGGCCATCAGACGAAAGCCAGCCAGCCGCGATGGTCGTCCAGCTTGCCGTTGACGGCCGCGGCATACATGTCCTGGGCCCTCCGTGTTATCGGGCCGGGCTCACCGCTGCCCACCGTCCGACCGTCGACGGCGCGAACCGGGGTCACTTCAGCCGCCGTGCCGGTCAAGAACACCTCGTCGGCCGTGTACAGACTCCCCCTGGCCAGGTCGCCCTGACGGACCTCGACACCCTCGGCCTCGAGCAGCTCGATGACCGTGTTGCGGGTGATCCCCTCCAGGATCCCTGAGGAGACAGGTGGTGTGTAGACGACATCCCTGCTGACCAGGAAGAGGTTCATCCCGCTTCCCTCGGACAACACCCCGGCATCGTTGAGGAGGATTGCGTCGTCATAGCCGGCTCGGCTGGCCTCCTGTTTGGCTAGGACCGAGTTGAGGTATCCACCCGATCCCTTCGCCGTCGGTATCAAAGACGTGTGCGAGATGCGACGCCAGCTCGACACCATGGTGCTGACACCCCGGTTGACCCCTTCCTCACCGAGGTAGGTACCGAGGCTGAAGGCGCCGATCATGGTGTGGAGCTCGTTCTGAGACGGGTCGAGCCCGATCGAGCCCAGCCCATAGAAGACCTGGGGCCTGATGTAGGCGGACTCGAGGCCGGTGACCCGAAGCAGTTCGATCGTGGCCTCGCCCAGCTGGCCGGCATCCCAACGCATCGGTATGCCATATGCCCGAGCCGAGGCTTCGAGTCTGACCATGTGGTCATGGAGCCTGAACACCGCGGTCCCCTCCGGGGTCTCATAGGCACGTATGCCCTCGAAGACGCCTGTGCCGTATTGCAGCGCATGGGCGAGGAAATGGACGGTGGCGTCGTCCCAAGGGACCATCTCGCCATCGCTCCAGATATGAGATGCAGGGTCCATGGGGCAAGGCTAAACGCAACCAGAGGATGGTGAGGCCGACACCTAGGCTCGACCAGATGCATCGCCTGGTTGGATCTGTTTTCGGCACCGGGTTCATACTGGAAAAGGTGCTCGGGAGCCACACCGGGTCGGGCACGGTTGGTGCGATCGTGGCCCTCCCGCCGGCCATCGTCGTTGGTGAGTGGCTCGGATGGCAAGGCCAGGTCGTCGCCGCAATGGTGGTGGTCATCATCAGTGTCTGGACGACTTCCCGACTCGTCGACGAGGCTGGAGACGCCGGATGGATCGTCATAGATGAGGCGGCCGGAGTGTTCGTCGCCGTGGTCGGGCTCCCTCTCTGGCCCGAGGCGGTCGTTGCATGGGTCGTCTTCAGGGCCGCCGACATCTTCAAAGGCGCTGCTCCCGGGGTTGGCTTGGCGGAACGTCTTCACGGCGGCGTCGGGGTGACCGCCGATGACGTCGTCGCCGGGCTCTACGGGTTGGCGGCCGGGCACTTGCTCGGCGCGTTGCTCTAGTGGTCTGTCGCGTGAATAGGGTGCGCGTATCTCCGAGCCATCGGCGTCGTCTGGCAAGGAGAAAGCGCGCGTCTCGCACGGGGAGCTGCGGCGAGCACTTCGACGCAGCCAGGGGCGTCGAGGGCAGGAGAGACGCCACAAGTATTCACGCGATGGGCCACTAGATTCTGTTCTCATGGAATGGCAGATCTCAACAATCGTCGTCGGCGTCGACGGATCCGAGGGCAGTGAGCGCGCCGCCGAGCACGCCGCGGCCATTGCCCGCCATTGGGGGGCGAAGCTCAAACTGGTCACCGTGGTGAGGACGCCCGAGGGTTGGTGGGGCATCGGAGGCGCGCCGCCCAGCCCCGAGGCTCTGTCGGCAGCTTTGATCGAGGGTCAACAGAAGGTGCTCAACGACATGGTGGCGCACCTCGATCTCGAGGGCATCGAGTATGAGACCTTCGAGGAGCTCGGTGACCCCGTCAGTCGGCTGATGGCGGTGTGCGAGGCGAGTGAGGCCGACCTGTTGGTGATTGGCAGACGTGGCGCCGGGCTGGCCGAGCGGGTGATCCTCGGGTCGACCGCCGACCGCCTCACCCATCTGTCGTCGTCCCCGGTCCTCGTGGTGCCCTGAGCGTCCACGTCTCACTTCGGCCCATCGCAGATCTCCGTTCCTCCTAGCCTCGGCCCGTGCCCAGCGTGGTGATCATTCCGGTCAAGTCATTCCACATGGGCAAGCGACGTCTCTCCGATGCTCTCGACGATCAGGGCCGCGCTCGCCTCGCCCAGGCACTGGCGGGTCATGTCGCGGCCACAGTGGAATCAGCGGGACTGCTCCCTCTGATCGTCACTGCCGACGCCGAGGTGGCTGAGTGGGCGACAGGTGCGGGGTTTCCCAGTCTTCCGGACCCGGGTGAGGGTCTCAACGAGGCTGCCCGGAGCGGCGTCGAGTGGGCCGCTTCCTCCAACAGCCCGTGGATTGTCCTCCATAGTGATCTCCCGCTGCTCGGCGCAGACGATGTGAGGTCCCTCGATGACGTCCTGGATCGCCAAGGCACACCCATCGCACCATCGAGCGACGGGGGCACATCGGCTATCGGTGGATTCGCAGCTCTCGACTTCAGTTTCGGCGTCGCCAGCTTTCACCGACACCTGGCCGCGACCGCCTCGCCGGTGGTCCTGTTCCGCACGGGTCTCGCTCTCGACATCGACTCGGCCAACGATCTCCGCGCCGCCCTCGAACACCCGTGCGGACGATGGCTCGAGGAGGTCATTGGATGACCACCCGTGGGCTGGTCCGATCGTGGCTCCAGGCCGGTCTGGACGCAGTCGATCCCGAGGACCTGACCAAACTGGCGCTGACAGGCCGCGAGGGGCCGGCGACAGTCATTGCCATCGGCAAGGCGGCTGCGGGAATGTGCCGTGGAGCGGCGGCTGCGCTCGGATCGATCGACGGGCTTTGCGTGAGCAACCACATATCAGCCGTTCCGATCGGGATCGACCTCATCATCGGCGACCATCCCGTACCCGGGCCGGCCAGCTTCGAAGCTGGAAGAAGGGCACTCGAGTTGGCCCCGGATGCCGATCTCGCCCTCATCAGCGGTGGGGGCTCTGCTCTATGCGAGTCGGCTATCGATGGTGTGGATCGGGAGTTCGTGTCCCGGGTCCATCGAGCACTGATCGATGGAGGAGCCCCGATCGAGGACGTGAACCTGGTCAGGAGTCATCTCTCTGCCATCAAGAGCGGTGGGCTGGGACCGCTACCGACATACATCCTCTCCGACGTCGCCGGCGCTCCACCTGGCGTGGTGTCGTCGGGGCCAACCATCGCCATGCCCCACCGGCCGGGTCTCGCCGTCGAATTGATGAGACGGTTCGGCGTTGATCCGCCCCAGGTCGTCGAGGAGGCAATGCATCGTGGCCCAACCGGATATGAGAGATCGGACATCGTCGAGGTCATCGGGGATGGGCGCACCGCGGCGGCCGCCGTCGCTGCAGCGGTCATCTCGCAGACGCGACCGGCACGTATCCACGATCGCTGGCTCGATGGCCCGGTGGACTCGGCGGTCGACCGGCTGCTGAGCGAGCCGGCTCGTGGTGTGATGGTCGCAACCGGGGAGACCACGATCGGTGTGTCGGGTTCGGGCCGGGGAGGAAGGAACACCCATGCCGCACTGCTCGCGGCCACGGTCATCGCCGAGACGGGGTCGGTCTTCGCCACACTCGCCACCGATGGCATCGACGGCCGATCCGGGGCGGCGGGGGCCATCGTCGACGGGGGGACCATTCTGAGGGGAGGCGACCCGAGCAGAGCCATCGAGACCTTCGACTCCGCCACCTATCTTCGGGCAACTGGGGATCTGATCGAAACCGGCCCAACCGGGACGAATGTCGGGGATCTCTGGCTCATCTGGAGTCAAGAGTGAGCCCCGGAACCTATATTGACCGGGTGAGCAAGACAGTCGTGATCACCGGTGGAACCGGTGGCCTGGGGACCGCCCTCGTGCGCAGGTTGATGGCAAAGGACTACAGACTCGCCGTGACCTACCTCCTCCCCGAGGAAGCCAAAGCATTCGAATCCAAATTCGATGTCGATGAGGACCGCGTGGTGCTGACCCGGGTCGACTGCACGAATCCCGAGTCCGTCAACAGCTACATGAAACGGGTCGTCGACCAGTGGGGGGCGATCCACGGTCTGTGTGCCCTTGTGGGTGGTTGGGCGGGAGGCCGTGACGTCGAGGAGACCGATGACGTGAGATTCGAGCGAATGCTGGACCTCAATCTTCGCTCCGCGTTCTACGCCGTCCGGGCGGCCGTGCCTCATCTCAAGGAGGCCGAGTGGGGACGAATCATCCTGGTCGGGAGTCGAGGCGCCATCGACTTCTTCGAAGCCCAGGCGGCTTTCAATATCGCCAAGGCCGGTGTCGCTGCTCTCGGCCAGAGCGTGGCGACCGAGCTGGAGAGCACCGGGGTGACCGCCAATGTGTTGGTGCCGTCGGTGATCGACACCCCGGCGACACGGCAGTCGCTGCCGTACGCCGACTATGTCAACTGGCCGACACCAGATGAGATAGCAGCGGTGATTGAGTTCCTCCTCAGCGAGGAATCCGGTGTGATCAACGGCGCCCTCCTACCGGTCTACGGGCGGGCGTAGAGCTCAACACAGTCCCGGTTGGGGATGGCACCGGCGGGAGGCCATCCCCAGGAGCGCAAATAGTCGAATGTGACGGCACTGTCATCGCTCAAAGCCGGTCTCGCCGATAGGCCGTCGCCAAGGAGTCGGCGTACTCATTCCACCGGAAGCCACTGTGGGCCTTGATCCATCTCAGCCTGGCGTTTGGTTTCGCCCGGGCCAGCCCATATGCCTTCTGCACCAACTCAAGGTTGGCGATAGGGCCTGGTGATTTCTTCTTCCAACCCCGTGCCTTCCACTCCCCGGCCCACTTCGTGACGATGTTCACGATCAGGAGGCTGTCGGTATAGACGTCGGTCGGTGTGTCTGACGGCAACGTCTCGAGGCCGGCGATCATGGCGGTCAGCTCCATGCGGTTGTTGGTGGTGTGGGCCTCCGAGCCATAGTCCTGAGCCACCACCTGGCCATCGACCACGAGGACTGTGCCCCAACCGCCTGGGCCCGGGTTGCCTTCAGACGAGCCGTCGGTGAAGACGCCGGTCTGAGGCCCGTCATGAAATGTGGCCAGCACCTCGGCAAGGGTCAGATCGCGGTTCTTCGAGATGCTCGGTCGATCGGTGCCGCCGCGCCCAGACCCACGGCCGACGGCGCCGGACCGGCAGTCGCTGCAGTCCCGGGGGGTCCATCCGGGGTAGCGGTCCAAGACATGCGACGGCAGGTCGAACTCCTTGCCGCAGGTCTGACAGGTGAACACTCGGCCTATCCCAACGCCTCGAGATGGGTGGCAATGGAGTAGTCGAGGACCTCCGGTCCGCGCCCGGTGAGGGCGACATGGGTGACCGACGTGTTGGTTGGGGTGTAGAGCGACTCGGAGTGATTGTCACCGGTCTTGGTCAGCGACGAGATGTATGAGCGAATGGCCCCACCATGGGCCACGACCAAGGTTGGCTCCTTGTCGGCGAGCCTGAGGCTTGACATCGTGGCCGAGAATCGTTTCGTCAGCTGAGCCCAGGTCTCACCGGTTCGGCCCCGGGGCAGATCGATCCCATGGCGATAGATCTGCTCCACATCCCCGGGCCACCGCTCAAAGATCTCCTCGGTGGTCATGCCCTCCCATTCACCCATGTGTAGCTCCATGAGACCATCGACCGGCACCACCCCATTGAGGGCGACCATGTGTGCCGTCGACGCCGCCCTCTTCAGCGGTGAGGTGTAGACCGTCGGGAACCTCCCGTACCAATTGCTCAGGAGCTCGGCCTGGCGATGCCCGAGCTCGTCGAGGTCCCAGTCGCCTCTCCCCTGCCAGCGTCGCTCGACGTTGGCCAGGGTCCGGCCATGTCTGATCAGTGAGATGACCCGTTCCCCGCTCTCCAGGTGGCGATCGATCATCGACGGTCGCGGCCCGAGATGGCCGGTGTCGTTGAAGGAGGCGAGCCGCGGCCGCCCGTGCTGCCATACCACCCTGGTGATGGCGGTGTTGGCGGTGAACGCGTGGGCTCGGCGCCCCTCACCTGCCAGGTGACGATGCAATATGGACTGCATGAACCCGCCATGGGTTACGACCGCGACCCGCTCGTCATCACCCATCCGCGCGAAGAGGCGATCCACGGCCCCGAGCGCCCGCTCCGCAGCCTGCGACAACGTCTCCCCGGTCTCTCCCATCGGGACCGTCCTGGTGGTCATGGCTTCGTGGAGCTTCTCGCCATGCTGGGACTGAACCTCCTCGAACTTCATGCCCTCCCAGCGGCCGAGGTCGATCTCGATGAAGTCCCCATCGACGTGGACCTCGCGAGCGAACGACTCCGCGGTGCGACGCGCCCTGCTCAGAGGCGAGCTGATGACGGCGTCGAACTCCCATGAGGAGAGACGACGGCCCAGGGCCTCGAGGCTCGCCTCGCCCTCGTTGCTCAACGGGCCGTCGGTCTGCCCATTCCAGACGCCGTCGAGATTGGCCTGCGACTCGGCGTGACGGATGAAGACGATCTCCTTCAGGGATTCACGCTGGGGGTAGGGCTGGCCGATCATTCACCGTCGAGCTTAAGACACATCCCAAAACCAACAGTCGAGCGTGCCGCGCGTGGCGTTATCAGCGACGCGTTGCACCCTCGTCGCATCTCACCCGATGAAGGCCGAGGAAAAGATCAGCGAGACGATGGTCATCACCTTGATCACGATGTTCATGGCCGGGCCCGAGGTGTCCTTGAAAGGATCGCCGACCGTGTCACCGATGACTGCGGCCTTGTGAGAGTCGCTTCCTTTGCCGCCGAACGCACCTGTCTCGATGAACTTCTTGGCGTTGTCCCAGGCCCCGCCGGCGTTGGCCATGAAGATGGCCAGGAGAAAGCCGGTGACCAGTGCACCACCGAGAAGGCCACCAAGAGCCTCCACATCGATGAACCCCACGATCAGAGGAAGGGCCACTGCCAAGGAACCGGGGAGGATCATCTCCCGCAGAGCCCCCGCAGTCGCGATGTCGACACAGGTTGTGTAGTCCGGCTTGGCGTCCGGGTGACCCTCTCGGAGCCCCTTGATGTCGCGGAACTGGCGTCGCACCTCGTCGATCATCTTCCCGGCAGCACGGCCCACCGCATTCATCGTCAGCGAGGCGAAGAGGAACGGGAACATCGCACCGATGAAGAGACCGATGGTCACAGGTGCCGATGAGATGTCGATCCCGTCGAGATCGACGGCCTTGGTGAATGCGCTGAACAGTGCAAGAGCCGTCACTGCCGCCGAGGCGATGGCAAAGCCCTTGGCGATGGCCGCGGTGGTGTTGCCCAGCGAATCGAGGGCGTCGGTGGCCTGCCTCACCTCGGGGTCGAGATGGGCCATCTCGGCGATGCCGCCTGCGTTGTCGGCGATGGGGCCGTATGCGTCGACAGAGATGGTGATCCCGAGAGTTGCCAGCACCCCGATGGCGGCGATGGCCACCCCATAGATGCCGCCCCCTTCCCCCATGGCCCAGTCACCGGCCCAATAGGCGACACCGATGCCGGCAGCGACAGCTATCACCGAATAGGCGGCGGAGCGCATCCCCTCGGCAAGACCGGTGATGATGACGGTGGCGGGTCCCGTCTGGGACTGCCGGGCGATCTCCTTGACCGTCTTGTAACGATCCGAGGTGAACCATTCCGAGATCTTCCCGACAAACCATCCGACTACAAGACCCGCGACGACGGCGATCCAGATGCCCACCCAATTGTCGACCAAGTCGCCAAAGACCCAATACGCCAGACCGGCCACACCGGCCGCGGTGACGATCATCGCGAAGTTGGTCCCACGATGGAGGGCTGCAGCGAGATGCGACTCGTCCTTCGCCTTGACCAGGAACGACCCGATGATCGAGGCAAACATGCCGAGGGCGGCAACTGCCAACGGGAAGATGATGGCCTCAGCCTGGAAGGCGAGGCCTCCGAACACGAGCGCCGAATAGGCGACGGGCGCCACGATGGATCCGATGTAAGACTCGAAGAGGTCGGCGCCCATGCCGGCCACGTCACCGACGTTGTCTCCGACATTGTCGGCGATGACCGCCGGGTTGCGTGGGTCGTCCTCGGGGATGCCGGCCTCCACCTTCCCAACCAGATCGGCTCCCACGTCGGCCGCTTTGGTGTAGATGCCGCCACCGACCCGTGCGAACAGGGCAATCGAGGACCCGCCGAGCCCAACGGCGGTAACGATGTCAACCCAGTTGGGGTCGGACAGCGGGCCGTCAACACCGAACAGCCAGAAGACCAGACAGATGCCGAGAAGGCCAAGGCCTGCGACGGTGAATCCCATGACGGCTCCACCACGAAACGCGATGGGCAGCGCGGCCGTGATGCCACCGGTGCGGGCGGCCTCGGTGGTGCGGGAGTTGGCGGCGGTGGCGATCCGCATTCCCACCAAGCCGGCCAGGCCGGAAAGAGAGGCGCCGAAGACGTAGGCGACCGCGCCCCAGGGGCGGCCCCATTCGAGGAGGGAGGCGATGAGCACCGCCATCACCACAACGAAGACCGAGACCCACGTGTACTCGCGTCTCAGGAACGCCATCGCCCCCTGGCGAATGGCATCTGACAGCTCGACCATGCGCTCGTTTCCCCTTGGGGCGGCAAGCACGACGCGGGTGTAGTACGTGGCCAGGACGAGGGCCAGGGCACCAGCGGCGAGCGCGATGTACAGAATGGTGTCCGTCATGTTCAGGGTTCCTTCTGAGAGATCAGGGAGATCGGAGCGGGCGGGATTATAGGGAGAGCCTCGTCACCTAGCCGAAACCTGGTGGGCGGGAATCGTTGGGACGGCTCGTCACACACGAAGACCGGTCCCATCTCCAGGTACTCTGGTGAGGACGTTCCGACACTCGGAATCAAGGAGCTCCGATGCCGGGATCACCGAGAACCGGGACGACCGCGGTCGATTGGCCTGAGTCAGTATCGAAGGCCGTGACGGCATCGGTGGTGGCGGGCTACGGCGTTGCGCTCGCCGGCTTTGCCATCGTTCTCATTGGGAATGACCTCTCCTTGGGAAGGGCCCTCCTCCACGGACTCGTGGTTCTGGCATTACTGACCGCCCCGCCGACCACGGCCCTGCTCTCTCAACCGACTCGTCCGTTGATGCTGCTTCCGGCCGGGCTCATGGGATTGTTTGGCATCTCGGGGGCCCTGTCCATCCTCGGGCTTCCACTCGTGGCCCTGGGCCTGATCTGGATTTGGGGATATGCCAAGCTGACTTCGCCCGGGAGATGGGTCAAGAAGGTGGCGATGATCTTCCTCCCGGTGCTCTGGTTGGGGGCGACAACAGCACTCTGGATCCATGTCGATCCTGTCTGCGAGCAGAGACTGCGGGACGGCTCCATCATCCAGGTGGATCCCTTCGTTCGGGGATTCGACTCGGGCTGGACGTGGGAGGTGAGTTCCTCATCGATCTCATCAAGCACCATCTCCGGTGACGTGGTGTCCGAGACCTGCACATCCAATGCAGTTGTCGCCTGGGAGGTTCTGTCTGCGATAGGGCTATGCGCTGGGGTTGTAGTGCTGGCTCGGTTCCTCTCCCCGCCCTCGACCGTTCCGCGGACACAGGTCTGAGGTCAGGCTCCTGGACTCATGAACAGGATCACCAGGACAGCCAACACCAACACGGCGATGACAGAAACGACGACCAGCCACCGATTCTTCCGTATTCTCGCCTCTAGGTCCCGAGGAGCAAGCTGTTCCACTTCACGGGCAAACGTCGGGTGCACTCCATAGAGCCACAGGACATCGTCCTCCAAGCGGCCCGTGACCCAGACCAATCGACGAGCGATGGAGCTGCCAAAGAGCGTGACCAGCAGCAATGCTGCCGCAGCGATCACAAGTCCAGTCTCTCGGGTGATCCATGCAGCTGCGAGCAATCCGACCACGAGGACGAGACCGAGGATCGAGCCGCGATCCACGCGACGCGTCGATCGCAGGGTTTCCTCCGTTGCCGGCAGATCAACGTTCACCTTCCGGCGTGCGAGGCCCGCTGCGATCAAGAAGGGAATGACCCCCCAGAAGATGAGCAACAATGTCCAGCCGGGCACTTCGGCGAACTCCTGACTCCTGGTGCGGGTGGTGGGCACCCCCGTCTTGACACAAATGCCAGGCAGATCTTCGGTCTGACCGACGCCGATAGCGGCCCTCGCCATGCAACAAACCTAGTGGTGTGTCGCCGGGACAGGCGTCGGGCTTCAGAGGCTCCGTCCTACCTCTACGACAATTGACCAAGCCTTAACCGAGGCCGGAGGACGCCCTAACCACCCATGTTGCACTCTCTAACCAACCTTGAAAGGAAGGGAAGACAATGTGGAAGCGCAACATGACATTCGGTGCGGTGACAGTGGCACTCCTGGTGGTTGCCGGGGTTGCCCTGGCCACTGTCGGCGCGTCATCAGAGTCGTCGACGAGCACGTCGCTCGCCGGCACGACCAGTACATCTGAGGACGATCAGAGCACCTCGACGGTTGCCACGGCTCAGCTCGACGCGGCGACATCAACGTCATTCGAGGCCGGAGAGGCCGGTCGGGTGAGCGTGGCCGCCGACGGTGGCCTCTTGATCATCACCTCCGTGGACCCCAACGCGGGCTGGACCTTCGAGATCGAGCAGGCATCCGGGCCGGAGGTCGAAGTGAAGTTCCTGTCCGGGAGCACCCGGATCGACTTCGAGGCAGAGCTCGAGGACGGTGAGGTGCGCATCCGGGTCAGGACCAGGGACATCGCCGACGACGATGACGGCGTGACGACGAGCACAACACCCTCCAGCACCTCATCGACCAGCACCACGATCCAGTCATCCGATGGGACGCACGTGATCGACGCTGGTCTGGCCGGGTCGGTGACGATCCAGGTCGCCAATGGCGCCCTCGCCCTGGTCTCGATCGACGCCAACCCGGGCTGGGACGCGAGCGTCATTGAGAGCTCGGCCACCGAGATCGAGGTTGAGCTCCGCTCACTCGGGCTCGAGGCAGAGGTGGAAATCGAGTTGGAGCACGGCCAGCTGCAGTTCCAGGTCGAAATGAAGGCAAACGGCGACGGCGGTGACGACGACAGCAGTGGGCCTGGCGGCGGTGACGACGACAGCAGTGGTCACGGCGGCGGTGACGACGACTGATCCGCTCACCTGATCGATAGCCGGCTTCACATCCGCGGATGGGACACGAGACTCACCATCGTGTTCCATCTGCGCGTTCAACCAGGCGAAGTCAGACGTCGCTCCCAGCGCGGAGATGCATGACGAGTTTGGCACCGCCCATCCCACTCCGACCGATGATCAAGTCGCCACCGGTCGAACGGGCGGTGCGACGTGCGATGTCGAGCCCGAGACCGGTTGACCCTTTTCCGCTCTCACCACGCTCGAACAGGCGCGGGTCCTCGGGAAGGCCGGCTCCGGCATCTTCGACAGCGACATCGACAAACCCGGGGCCGGGGGTGGAGACGGTTATGCGCAGGCCCACTCCCGCCTCGGTGTGAGCGAAGACGTTTCCGATGAGGGCGTCGAGCGCCGCGACCAGATCGTCCTCCGGGATCTCCGCCAAGACACTCTCGACATCGATTTGCTTTTCGATCTGCCGCCTCTCATCGACGGCGAGCACCTCCCAGAAGGCAATCCGGTTCGCAACCACGGCACGCACGTCCGACTTGACGCCATGGGCCTGTCTGTCCGATCGCCGCGTCTCCTGGATGATGTGGTCGACGACCCGCTCGATCTCATCGATTTGTCGTGAGATGCGGTCCCGGTGCCCCACGTCGGGAATGGCATCGACATTCAGCCGGGCGGCCGTGAGCGGTGTGCGCAGACGATGTGACATGTCGGCAGCCATCTCCCTCTCCTGCTGGAGGAGACTGCTGACCCTGGATACGAGTCGATTGAAAGCGTCGCCGACCTTCTTCAGCTCCGCCGGCTCGTCGATGTCGACCCTCGTCTCCAGGTGCCCGGCCCCGAGCGCGTCCGCCGCCGCGGCCAACTCGTCGACAGGACGAATCATCGATCGACCGAGACGGTCGGCCACGGCCACCGCAACTGCCACCAGCACGGCCCCGAGCAGGCCGAGAGTCACCCACACCCGAGCCACGCCGCTTCTCATGGCTTCAGCTCTGGCCACCACCCGTACCACCGCCGTCTCACCTCCGGCACCGACGACCGGCACGTAGATCGCCTCCCCACCCGAGACCTCCTGACGGAAGGTGGCTCCCTGGGTGGCCGCGGCGACGTTCTCGCCATCATCCAACTCGTCTCCGGTGACCGAGCCGTCGCCGGACACGATCGTCGCATCCCGGTCCCCGAACTGGCCCGTCTCCGTGATGACCGGTCCCACCAGCTCATCGACGGCGTCGAGGCCCACCACGGCGAGCAGGCGTGCCAGCGCTTCGGCGTCTCGTTCCGCCGCCGACAGCTCCCTGTCCGCTGCCAGATCACGCACGAGTATCCCCAGCGGGACCAGAAAGGAGATGGCCACCATCGAGGTGGCGGCCAGGGCCACCCCGACCAGTCGTGCCCTCACTGGCCGGGATCGACGAGCTTCACGCCGACGCCTCGACGAGTGTGCAGGAACCGTGGCTCTGCGGCAGTCTCCCCGAGCTTCTTACGCAGCCAGGAGACGTGGACATCAACGGTCTTGTCGGCCCCGCCGTAGGGCTGTCGCCAGACCTCGGCCATCAGCTCACGCTTGCTGACCATCACTCCGGGACGCTCGGCCAGATACGACAGAAGCTCGAACTCGCGGGCGGTGAGATCGAGTGCCCGGTCACCCATCCGAGCCTCGTGGCCCTCGAGATCGATCGTGAGCTCGCCGACGCGTATCGACGAAGGTGCCTGCGTATCCATCGTTCGGCGCAGGACTGCCTTGATGCGCGCCTCGATCTGAGTCGCAGAGAACGGCTTGATCACATAGTCGTCCGCACCGGCCTCCAGGAGACGCACCACCTCCTTCTCCTCATCGCGTGCAGTGGCCACGATCACCGGCACATCACCTAGGCCACGCAGCATTCGCAGGACATCGAACCCATCAACGTCGGGCAACCCCAGGTCGAGGACAACGACATCGAAGCGCTCATTGGCCGCCTGCTCGACTCCTTCGAGACCGGAGCGAGCCGCCGAGACTTGAAAACCGGATCCGGCGAGCCGCTCGGCGAGAGCCTGGCGAATGGCCGCGTCATCTTCGATAACGAGGACACTTGGCATTCGGTCACGATAACCACAGGGCCAATGGGGTTCACGAGGCGAACTGTCTTTTCAGCCCCCCTTAATCCAGCCTTATCACATACCGCTCATCAGTCATCGAGAATGGTGTCATGTTCCCAAGAGGACTTGCGATTGCTGCCTGGATTGGCGCCACCCTCGTGTCGGTCGTGCTGGCCGCGTCCGCAGTCGGGTCTGTGCGTGGTGAGGTGACCGACGTGCCCGGGATCGATGCAGCAGCCTCGTTGGCTGCATCACTGAACGGAACCTCCACCACCATCGATGGGATCACCTCCACGACCACCGACGGCGCCGGACCGGGCACGTCGGTCACCCCTCCCCCGGATGACCAGAGCGGAGGCACCACAACTGCGACGACCACTCCGCAGACGACGACCACGAGCCCGAAAGCCACCACAACGAGTGCCGAGGAACCGGCGAGGTCGACGTATCGACTCGTGGGCGGTCAGGTCACCATCACGGCGCTTGATCCAACCGTGAGCCTCATCGCAGCAGTGCCGGCGCCAGGCTTCTCGGTGGAGTTCGACCACCTCGGTCCTGGAGAGGTCCGGGTCGAGTTCGAGTCCGAGACCCATCGCTCATCATTCCGGGCCCGGTGGGAGAATGGCGAGCTCGACATCGAAATCGACGAGGACGCCGATGAGGGATGAACGGCTCGGCGGGCAAGCCCGCTCAGTCCATCCGCCCTGACGTGACCGCTGCGCCGTTTCGCTCCACCGACAATTCGTCAGCCTGGTGAGGAACAGAGGGAAGGGTCAGCTCGAAAACACTGCCACTCTCATCAGTCCGATAGGTGATGTCGCCCCCCATCGCCCGGGCGAGTTGGCGGGAGACCGTCAACCCAAGGCCAATGGACCCAGGCTGGGTCGGTCGGTCGTGGGCACGCTCGTATGGCTCGAAGATCCTGTCCCATTCCGACTGATCGAGACCCGGACCGTCGTCCCGCACGGTGAGGACGGTCGTGGTCCCGTCACTGGTGGCCTCGATCACCACCTGGCTGCCTCCGTACCGGACGGCATTGGTGAGGAGGTTGCGCATGATCTGACGGGTGCGGGAAGGATCTGCCCAGGCCTTTCCCGGGCCTCCGACAATGTCGACCGTGGTGGTGCCGGTCGAGCCCATGGCCACCAGTGCAGCCTCGGCCTGTGAGCGCAGGTAAACCTCGTCAGCATGGATCGACACGGTCCCGATGTCGGCCCGAGCCGCCACCAAGAGGTCCTCGACCATGTCGGCCATATCTCGGCTTTGCTCGGCGATGAGCTCGAGGATCTCGGTCGCCTCGTGGGGCTGGAAAGTGGCGGCATGATTGGCCAGCTCCTCGGCGAAGCCCAGCACGGCCGAGAGAGGCGTGCGGAGCTCGTGGGAGATGCTGGCGACGAACCGGTCCTTGGATTGAACGAGCTCTTCGAGACGCTTTCTGGTGACCTCCCTCTCCCAGAAGTTGCCCAGCATAGGGGCGGCCACTTCGAGCATCCGCACCGCCTTGTCACCCCAGTGCGTCCTCCGGCCGATGTCGATGAAGCCCACCGTACCCGACCAGTCACCCCCCGAGAACACGGGGACGGCGAGGAGAGACCGGTTCCAGCCCCCACCCTGGCCATTGTCGGCGACGTGCTGAAACGGTCCTCCGCGTGACAGTGACTGTCTCGCCATCGGGTATTTGCTCCAGGGGACGACCATGCCCACCCAATCATCCCGGGCGTACTCCGGTTTGCTCGCTGCGTTGACGACTTGGAAGGATGGTCCCAGATCGGGATCATCCACATTGACCGCCAGATAGGACCGATCAGCGCCCATCGCATCACGGAGTGTCTCGAGCGCAATCTCCAGGGCGTCCTCGCCGGCACCCAACAGCAGGGCCCGGGAACAAGCGGCTACGGCCTTCTCGAAGGCCAGCAGCTGCTCGTTTGCCTCAACGGCCCGAGCCAGTCTCTCCTCCACCATCTTGCGCGGTGTGATATCGGAGATGGCCACGATCACCCGACTCAGATCAGGCTTTCCGCTGCTCACCGGGACCGACCAATGCAGCACCGCCTCCAGGGGCCGCCCTTCCAAGGTCACGCCATCGAGATCGAGGGCCAAAGACCGTCGACCCTGCCACATGGCCACGAATTGCTCGATGAACGACTCGAGCTCGGTGTCGCGTCTCGCCACGGCGCTGAAGGAGTCCACCAAGTCGTCCGCAGAAGCAGCGTGGATCAGCTTCGCCGCCGCCGGGTTCGCCTGTCGGACCTCGATCAGAGAGATCCCGCGCCTCACGTCGTCCGGGTGATTCTTCAGGTACGAGCGAAGGTCGGAGACGCCGGCCTCGCGCAGCCCGTCGAGCCAGGCCTCGACCGCGGTGTAATCCTCCTCGAGGATGGCCACGGGAGATGAGTCGAAGAGAAGTCGATAGTTCTCCTCTTCCCTCACGATGGCGTCGCCGGCCATCGTGAGGAGGCGCCAACCCGCTATCCCGGTAGAGACGAACAGCCCCAGCCCAACGACAATCTCGCGAGCGGTCATGTCGGGCAGATGCCAGCGGATGAGCCACGCCGCGAGGGCACCACACCAGATCATGAAGTACAGCGAGGCTCGCCGGGGAAGCGAGAAGACGCCGATGAGTGCGAACAGAGTGAGGGCGGGCAGCAATGCCACGGCTTCGCCACGCTCCATGAACGGCACGTTGATGGCACAGCCGATCGAGGCGACAACCAGCAAAACCAAGGGCCGCGGGTCGGAGCGACGAAGTTGTCTGAGTCCAATCGCACCCACCGTCAGCCCGGTTAGAGCCAGCGGAAACGCCGCAGCGTTGCGCGTGACCACCCCAAGGACCAAGAGGCCGATGCCAAAAGTGATCGCGACGGGGACGAAGATACGGGTCAGTGCCTCAGCCACAATCTCCTGACTGGGGACAGCAGTTTTGGTGGTATCACGCACCATGGGCACCTCGAAGCGACACGATTGTTTTCGGCACCTGTGGAGGGTGGCTTGATCCGGTCGCGGTTTGCCCGATCCCGAGGTTTGGAGCGTGATTTCGGGGGGTACGTGACCGTTTCATGGTGCTAGCCAAGGAGGTGCGTCATGCAGCCAATCCACCCGATCGAGACCCGCGCATCGGACAGGGACCCTTTCGCGGACTACAACAGGGGTTCAGGATGGGGCGGACTCATTGCGTTTCTGGTCGTCCTCGCCCTGATAATCGGTGCGGTATCGTTGTTCGCCGGTGGCGACACATCGGGGGCGCCAAATCAGCCTGCACCGGCCGAGGCGCCGGTAGACCCCGGCTCCTAGCCCCGCCCTATTCCCGGACTCGCGCTCCTAATGCTGTAGCGATCACATGTGATCGCCATGCGGTCTGATTCGCGCCAACGCCGGTAACCGGCGCTCACCAGGGTGGCCGTCGATAGTGCCTGGGTCCGGTGCCGAGAGGGCCGACACGCAGAACCGAGACCTCTGTTGAAGAGAGTCTCGGTCCTGGCGTTTGATTTCAGAGGATCCAGATCAGAGCGAATGTGATGGCGCCACCGAGGGCAGCCAGCGCGAGCACCGTGGGCATACCCACGCGCATCGTCCACTCCGGATCATCTATGTACACCGTTCGAGCGAAGAGCCCGAATGCGGCAGCGAGCAGCAGGCCGGCCGCGATGAACATGCCGAAATACCAACCCTCGACAAGCCCACCGAGGAACCAGTCGGTCGGCACGTAATACATCCACGCGCCAACCCCCGCCGTCAGCACACCGATGGTCCCAATCACCCATTCGGTGATGTAGGACCGGGTCGGCATCCGGGTGACCTCCGTCATCGACTTCTCATGGAGAGCAGTCACGAAGATCACCTCCTTTCTGGATGGCCGACGGCCATCCAGGCCAATCATCACCATGTAAGGAGACGGATGCCAGGGTCCTTAGACCCGATTCGGTCGGCGAACGTCATGGGTCCCCTCTTGGCCGGTGAGGGAGGGGGCCAAGCGGACCCCCTCCCTCACCGTTTGGTGATCAACCGCCGGAGCCCTTGAGCTGGAACGAGGTCTCCTGGGTTTGAGGGTTGAGATGCCCGAGCTTTTTGGCCCCGGCCACAACGTTGCTGCTCAGCTCCCAGATGATCAGACCCCTGGTGATGTCGGACTCGTAGATCCGGCCGTCGTACCAGTAGCTCGACCAGTCGCCGCCAAGGATTATCGATGTCTCGCTCAGGGGTGCCGGGTCGGCGAAGGCGATCTCGGTGGCGTTGGCCGGATCGGTGAAGTCGACCACGCTGACACCCGACTGATAGTTCCCCGAGACGAGAACATACCCCTTGTCTGTGGGCACGATGTTGTAGTTGTGCCATGTGCAGTTCTCGGTATTCGTCTGGGGTCGGGCGTGGACGAAGGTCCCCAACGCGTCACCTGTCCTCGCCTCATAGAAGAACAGCGTCCGGTTCACTTCGGGGCTCGTGGCCTGGCATTGTGCTTGACCACCGCCGCCAGGCTCGTGCCCGAATATGAGCACCTCGCCATCCCAGCTGAACGAGGCCGAGTGCCCGACGGACACACCGGCAACCGACTGCGAGTACAGGATCGCCGGGTCATCGAGCGAACCGCCGTCTGACGGATCGAGGCTCCAAACGCTGAACCCGTCACCACCGGCGCATGCCGCCAGATTGACATCGCCCAGGATCACCCCGGTGTCATGACAGCTCCGGACCGGGGGTTCGGGATTGCTGCTCACCGTACCGGTGGCCGGGAGGCCGGCCTTGATCGTATTGGCGTCATCGAGAGACACCATCACCGCCGGGATGACGATCGTGGGATCAGAACCACCCATCAGGATCGGTGCGCCGGCCGCATTGTTGCCCACGATCACTGCCGTCGCCCCCGCCGCCTGGGCGTTGGCCACCTTGACGACGAAGTTGCACGTACCGCGGTCCACCAGAGCGATCGAGCCGCTGGGGAAGCCCACCAAGGGCTCGCAGGCATCGGTGGTCGTCCCCACGCCATCGTCGACGAGAACGACATCACCGCTGATCCCGGTAGCGTCGGGCGCTGGCCCGAACGCGGCACCCGTAGCCTGGTAGCCGCCGGCCGCCGATGAAGGCGGGTCGATGGTGACCAGGTTGGCCAAGGTCCCCGGGATGCCAGACGGCTCGAATCTCAGATGCGAAGCCGAGCCAGGATCATCGAGCGGCACCTCGATGATGTCGATCCCTGGGCACGCTCCACTCGATGGGCTGCTGTAGACCAGCAGTCGATTGTTTGCCAGATCGGGCACGCCGGTTGCAGTGTGCGATCCACAGTCGGTCTCGACGAAGGTGAGCGCCACGGGATTCAACGGGTCACTGACATCGAAGACGTGAACGCCCTCGGCCCCGGCAGGTGTGAACACTCCGCCACAATCACGACCCCCGGATGGGGCGGGTGAGTTCCATGATCGGACCAGGACGTCTTCCCAGATGATGACATCACCCTGGTTGCCGGCAGCCGATCCCTGAACGCAGCCATCGAAGGCATTGATCTCGACCGGGTTGTCGGGCTCGGTGATGTCGAGGATCCGGAACCCTTCGTAGTTCCCCTGATATGCGGTTTTGCCCCAGAACGCCAGATCGGAGTTGAACAGCCCCGACCCCGCTCCCGACGGCGGAACTGCGCGCTCCGTGAAGCCCATCGGGTGCATGTTCTGGCTGTGGTCGAAAGAGGCCACGGCGTCTTCGACGGGCTCGGCTACTGCAACAGCAGGAACCCACAAGATCGCGGCCGCAAGAGCCACCAGGAGAGGTCGTTTATGCATACGCACCTCCGGTGGGGTTTGTTGGGTCGGAAGGGCGCACTTCAGGAAGGACACGTCCGGTCTCTCCCGGTGAGACCGAGCGATGCATCCGTGCGCCTCCCGGGAGCCGGACCCCTTACCAGCGTCCGCCCCGGAGCCTATACGAGTCCGACGCCGGCCGAGACGTCTGTTATCAGGCCACTCAGGTCTCGATGACCCGGTAGACCTCGTCACCCACGCGCACCCGGTCTGGGACCTTTATGCCAACCTTGTCACCGGGGCCGGCGGTGAGCACCGCCTCGTGATCGATCTGCATCGACGGGATCGTGAGCGTGAGATCGGTGGTCTTACCGACGATGTGGATCGCATCCCCGACACCGAGCTGTTGTCGGGTGATTCTCACGCCGGCCACCTTGATCCTCCCGTACCAGTGGTCAACAACTCCTACTAAATCCTCGCTCATCTCGTCTCCCAGAGATCGTTGCCCACCCCGGTCACACCGGTTGTAGGCGCACCAAGCCGGGTGGAGCCCCTATTCAATCAGCATCCGCCCCTTGGTGACGCCGATGACTGCCTCCAACTCTGATTCACGTGTGCTGAATGTGACCGCGAAACCATTCTCCGGCGAGCCTGGCGACCTCCTCGAGCGCCCCTGGCTCTTCGAACAGATGGGTTGCCCCGGGCACGATGACCAGACGACTCTCGGCGCGCAGCCGTCTCTGGGCTTCTCGATTGATTGCTTCCACGGTTGGGTCCCGCCCTCCCACTATCAACAAGGTTGGGGCCGTCACCGAACCAAGACGCTCCTTGGCGAGGTCAGGGCGGCCCCCTCGAGAGACGACAGCCACAATGTCTTCTTGCTCGGCGGCAGCCCACAATGCAGCCCCCGCCCCCGTGCTGGCACCGAAGTAGCCGACGGCCATTCTCTCCCAGCCGGGTTCGGCCCTTACCCACGACGTCACTCCGGCCAGGCGGTCTCCGAGAAGGGGGATATCGAAGACGTTGGCCCGATCGGACTCCTCGTGTGGTGTCAACAAGTCGAACAGGAGTGTGGCCAACCCTTCCCGGTTGAGCTCCTCGGCGACGAAACGGTTGCGCGGGCTGTGACGGCTGCTCCCGCTTCCGTGAGCGAAGACAACCAGACCGACTGCATTGTCGGGCGTGCTCAATTCGCCGGGAAGAACTGTTGCCCCGACCTTCGGCTCGACATCTTGTCGGTGCGTCGTCGGCTCCTCTCGGGTCTAGGACGGTCTGTGGGCGATGCAGTCGATCTCGATTGCGGCGCCAAGGGCGAGGTCAACCCCGCCAACGGTGGTCCGGGCGGGTGGCGATTCCCCGAATACCTCTAGATAGGCGTCGTTCATCTCGTTGAAGGTGGCCATATCCGACACGAAGACGTTCACCTTGACCACGTCGGCCAGGGAGGCACCGCATCCCTGGAGGATCATCTCGACGTTCTTCAGGGTTTGTGTCGTCTCGGGGCCGGTGCCTCCCGTCGCCAGGGTCATCGAGTCGGGCAATGTGCCCAGTGATCCGGACACATAGATCGTGTCACCCGCCACCACGGCATGGCTGAAGGCGGGGAGACGGGCCAATCCGTCGACTACAACTTTTTCCATGGCTGGTCCTCCATGTTGATATCGTGCTCGACGAGGCTAGAGGTCGTATGACGGAGTTGCGCCCAACAGGTTGGCCAGGTCCCCCTGTGGTGGCGCCGGGTCTCGATGCGATCGAGCAAGCGGCGCGACGACTCGAGGGGACGATCGTCCGCACCCCACTGGTCCCTCTTGTCAACGATCAGAGTGACCCTGACATCTATCTCAAGCCCGAGGTGCTCCAACCCATCGGCTCGTTCAAGGTGAGGGGGGTGGGCAACTGGGCGCTTGCCCTTTCCCCCGAGGAGGCCAACAGGGGACTGTCCACGGTGAGCGCAGGGAACACGGCCATCGCCGTGGGGTACATGGCTCGCCGATTGGGCGTTCGATCGAGGTCGTTGGTGCCGACGACCCTGCACCAGTGGAAGCGAAAAGCGATCGAGTCATACGGCACCGAGATCGTCGAGATGCCGATGACCGATTTGATGATCTACATGTTCGAGGAAGGCTGGCGGGCGGAGCCGTACAGCTACCTCAACCCATGGGGCGAGCCTCTGATGATCGCCGGGCACGGGACGATCGGCCTGGAGATAGTCGAGGACCGGCCCGACATCGATGCGGTGTTCATCCCGGTAGGCGGTGGAGCCCTCATCTCGGGAGTGGCCTCGGCGCTCAAGGCATTGAACGGATCGGTCCGCGTCTACGGGGTGCAAGCGGCAGTGAACTCGGCATTGGCGGCAGCCTTCGACGCCGGCGGTCCGAAGTGGATCGAGTGGCATGACACCATCGTCGAGGGCGCCTCGACCCCAGTGATCACCCACAACATGTATCCGATGCTCCGTGACCTCATCGACGACGTTGTGCTCGTCTCCGAGGAGGAGGTCGAGTCGGCCATCGGTCGGCTGGCGTTGAACGACAAGCTCGTCACCGAGGGAGCCGGGGCGGCGAGCGTGGCGGCAGCTCTGAAGGTGCCCCGGGAGGAGCGTGGGATCTCAGTCTGCGTCGTGAGTGGGGGCAGCGTCGAACCAAGGCTCCTGAGTCACGTGATCGGTTCCGGCTGACGCGAGGTGGCGTCTCCAGCGCCTATCCGGTGATCGGCTCCCCGTCGGCCCCGACCACAAACCAGATATCCTGCAAGCCCTGGCCGTTGGTGTCGCCCGGAGCGGAGTCACCGGCGAAGTGGTACAGCGGCCAGTTGTTGTAGGTGATCATCTCGCCTACCTCCGGATGCTCGACAGTTCCGACCAGTGCCTGGTCTGCCCCCGGGCCGGCAGTGGCATCACCGGTGAGCGGTGGCCAGTTGCTGGCGCACTCCGCCGTGCAGGTGGGTGTGCCCTGGGCGTCGGGCATGAAGATGTAGACGGTGCGACCTTCGGCATCGACCAAGATTGTGCCCAGGTCGGACTCCGCAGTGGTGAGGGTGCCGGTGGTCACCGCGCCTGTGGTGGTGGTGCCTGGTGCGGTGGTGGTCGTGGCAGCCTCGGCGGTGGTCGTTGTCTCCTCCTGGCCCGCTTCGGTTGTCGACGTGCCCTCGGTGTCATCGCCGCCACATGCGACGAGCAGCAGTGCAAACAGCACCGATGCGACGATGGTCCTGGTTCTCATGATCCAACTCCTCGCGGATTTGATGGTCGTGTGTCCTCAATGCATTACGGACGAGACCGCCCTCTGGTTCTCGGCGAGCCGTTGGCGTCTTCCTGTGGGAGCCGCCGACCGACCGAGCTGATCACGTCACCGGGTCTTCCAGGGGCCAGGGCCGGCCTGGTGGAACCAAGGGCCGTGGTGACACGTCGAAACGACATGAAGGGAGTCGTGCTGGCGCTTGTGTTCGTTGCGGTGGCCTGCAGCCAGGAACTGGATTTGCACGAGGTCCATGGCGTGGCGCTGGCCGGACCGGTATGCCCCGTTGAGACCGACCTCCACGACCCCAATTGTGAGCCCCGCCCTGTGACAGGAGCCAGGATCGAGGCGCGCGATCCTGACGGGGCCGTGGTCGCCACCGCCGTGACCTCGGACGACGGGCGGTTCATTCTCAGCCTCCCATCGGGCAGCTTCACCGTGGTCGGCCAACCGGCGGAGGGTCTGCTGGGAGTCCCCGATCCTGTCGAGATCATCGTGGAGACGGAAGCCATCGAACTCGGCACCTTGCTCTACGACACCGGCATCCGCTGAGTAGAAACGGCAGCTACCGGTCTGAGCAGTTCCGAGCTGGTTCGAGAGGTCTGATCGTATGTTCTTCAAGCTCGCGGACGACGCGGCTGTCCGATTCTCGAACTATTCGCCCTCGCGAGTGGACCCCACGGAGCCACGAGAACGGAGCCGGAGGGATTCGTCCCACTCATCCGATACGTTTGAACCATGCGCCGGATGTGCCATATGGATGGCTGTACCAGAGTGACGTATGCACGCGGATATTGCGAGATGCACTACCGGCGCATGTCTCGCACTGGTAATCCTGGGGTCCGCAAGGCAGCGAAGCCCCCATCGTGCCTGGTTTCCAAATGCGACATGCCGGCCGAGGCAAGGGGATATTGCCATGGCCACTATCAACGGCTTCTGCGGAGAGGAAGAGTCGGCAGCGATCCGCTTCGGAGTGTGGGCCGCATCTGCTCCGTTGGCGGATGCGGGGCGTCCACACAAAGCTCGCGGATTCTGTGATGCCCATTACAAGCGTCTACTCGCTCATGGAGACCCAATGCCTGATCAGCCCATCCGTCGTGCAACAGGCGAGGGGTCGATACGGAACGGATATCGCAGCCTTCCTGTT
>DASWKM010000081.1:0-8935 GCA_036396635.1 Acidimicrobiia bacterium | reverse complement strand
CTGGCCCACCACGACGCCATCCTGGGCGGGGTCGGCCACCGGCTGTCTGCTATTGGCCACCCTCAGCACCAGGTTGACCGCGTCGAGAGCTGCCGCCGCTTGGGACTCGGTCATGCCGCTCAGGTCGGGCACCTCAACCGGACGCGGTCCTTGAGAGACGACCAGGAGGATGGTGGCCCCGGAGAGAACCTCGGTGCCGGCGACGGGGTCGGTTCGGATCACGTCGCCTTCGGGCACGTCGTCGTCGAACTCGTCGTTGACGGCGAACTTCAACCCCAGCTCATTGAGCTCGGCGATGGCGTCACGTTCGTTCATCCCGGTGAGATCGGGGAGATCGATGACCTCGGGCCCCGAGGAGACCACCAGGTCGACAGGGATGGCGGCACTGATCTCAACCCCTGCATCGGGGATCTGCTCGATCACGACATCCACCTCGAACTCGGCATCTGGTTTCTGTGTGATTCGGCCGACGCTTAGACCGGCGTCCTCGATCGCCCGTCGGGCGTCGTCGAGCTGGAGACCCACGACCGGCGGCACTGGTATCAGCTCCGAGCCGACCGACACGAAGACGTTGACCTCCGAGCCGAATTCGGCCATGGTCCCGGCGGGCGGCTCGGTCCTGATCACCTCACCCGCTTCGGCCTCGTCGCTGTTCTCGAATACGGGGTTGACGACAAAGCCGTCGGCCTCGAGAAATTGTCGGGCGGCCTCGAACTGGAGACCTTCGACGTTCCGGATCTCGACCAGGTCCTCGCTGTCCCCAGTGTTGCCCAGATTGAAGATGACCAGGACCAGGATCGCCAGGGTGACCAGCAGTGCGAACGTGGTGAGAATGAACGGGAGCTGTGATCTGGGCTCGTCCTCGATCTGGCGATAGACCTCATCGGGAGGGACCGTGGGAGGGGGCATCGTCGTCATCACCCTGGTGGCACTCTCTCCGCGGCCGTCGCCCACTGCAGCGGGTACGACGGCGGGAACCACCACCTTCTCCCCCTGGAGGACCGACAGAAGGTCCTGTCGCATCTCCTCAGCGGACTGATAGCGGGCGTTGGGGTCCTTGCGGAGAGCCTTCATGACCACGCCGTTCAGTGAATCGGGGACATCCGGGTTCAATGAGGCCGGTGGCGGTGCCTCGGTGGAGACGTGCTGGAATGCGACCGACATCGGCGAGTCCCCGGTGAAGGGGGGCCGCCCGGTGAGCATCTCATACAGCACCACCCCCAGTGAGTAGACGTCACTCCGTGCGTCTGCAGCGGCGCCCTGAGCCTGTTCCGGGCTGAAATAGGTGGCGGTGCCGATCACGGCGCCAGTGCGGGTGAGCTCCTGGCTATCATCCCAGGCACGGGCGATCCCGAAGTCGGTCACCTTGACCGTGCCGTCCTTGGCCAACAGGACGTTTCCCGGCTTGACATCCCTGTGGACCAGACCGGCCTGATGGGCGATGGAGAGCGCCGCTGCCGTCTCGGCCGCTATCTCCGTGGCACGACGAGGAAGCAGTGCCCCCTCAGACTTGAGGACGTCACGGAGGGAGCGCCCATCGACTATCTCCATGACGATGAAATAGGTCCCACCCGATTGGCCCCAGTCGAAGATCCCGACGATGTTGGGGTGACTGAGGTTGGCCGCCGCCTGCGCCTCCCGTCGGAAGCGCTTGACGAATGCCTCGTCGGAGGAGAACTGGGAGTGGAGGACCTTGATGGCGATCTTCCGATTGAGCTCGGTGTCACGGCCCTCATAGACATCGGCCATCCCCCCGCGGGCCAGGTGGGACGTGATCTCATATCTTTCATTGAGGATTGAGGGGGCATCCATCGAACTACGGGATTGTAGGGACGGCCTGGTGGCAACTCGTTTTCACGGCCCGAGCCACACCTGGATCAGGCGGGAGGCGATGGGTGCGGCGAGTGACCCTCCTGAGGCCGACTCACCGGACGTGGCGCTGCCCTCGATGAACACGGCCAGGGCGATGGTGGGGTTGTCGACTGGGGCGAACCCGATGAACCATGGGTTGGAGAACCCTTCAGAGCCTGTTGCGGTCCCGGTCTTTCCGGCCACACGCACCCCGGGGACCGCCGCTCCCCGGCCGGTGCCCTCGGTCACCACGCGCTCCATCATCTGTGTCAGTGTCATCGCCGTCTCCAAAGACATGGCCCGGCCCAGCTCGTCGACCTCGGTTGCTCCGATGGTCTCACCCTCGGCGTCGAATATCTGGCTCACGGCATATGGGACGACGGCCAACCCGTCGTTGGCCACGGCTGCGGCGATCATCGCCATATGCAACGGCGTGACCCTGACATCGCGTTCCCCGATCCCGCTCTGCCCCAGTGCGGCGGGGTCCTGAGCCAGTCCGGGTGTGTTCCAGACCGCCCGGGGGACCGCCCATTCGAACTCGATGTCCTGATTGAAGCCCAGGGCCTCGGCCGTGATCCCGATGTCGGCGGCTCCGAGCTGGATCGAGAGATCGGCGAAGATGGTGTTGCAGCTCCGGACGAACGCCTGGAGCATGGTGGCGGAGTTGCCGTCATTGCACGGCCGCTCGCTGGCATTGGAGATGGTTGCCGTCGAGCCCGGAAGCGGGAACTCCACCGGGTCGTCGAATGTCGTCCCGGGGCCGGCGGCGCCGGTGTCGAGGGCGGCGGCCGCCACGACGGTCTTGAACGTCGACCCGGGGGCATATAGCTCCTTGGTGGCCCGATCACGGGTTGGCTGGCCCGGGTCCGTGGCCAGCATCTCCCACTGTTGGGCGGCGTCGTCTCCCAACAGCACCTCCGGGTCGAAGCTGGGCGTGGACACCGCAGCGAGGATGGCCCCGGTCCGGGGGTCCAGGGCGACGACGGCGCCCCTGTTGGCACCAAGGGCGGCTAGCGCGGCACGTTGCAGCTCGGGATCGACGGTGATCTCGATGCTCTCGGGTCGAAGATCTCGTCCCAGGATCGCGGCCACGAGATCGCTGATGGTCAGGTCGCGTCTCGATCTGAGCTCGGCGGTGTAGACGCCTTCGAGACCGCTGGTGCCGATCAGGAACGACGAATACCCGACGAGATGGGCAAACGCCTCGCCCTCCGGGTACTCCCTCACGAAGGATCGAGCATCGTCGGGGTCCTGCACCGACCTGGCGAGCACCGTTCCGTCCGTGGCCACGATCAGACCCCGTTCCTTGCCCCTCTCCGAGAGTGCTGGGCGAGGGTTGCGCGGGTCGCTCCTCATCTCATCGGCCAGCACCACCTGATACCAGGTGACACCTGCCAACAGCAAGAAGAAACCGAAGAAGATCCCCAGTGCCACCCGACGAATCGGGCCGTTCATGCTGCCTCCTCGTGGCTGATGCGCAGCAGGAGCGCCACCAGGACGAGATTCCCCACCAGCGCCGATCCGCCATAGGACATGAAGGGAAGGGTTATGCCGGTGAGTGGGACGATTCGGAGGACGCCGCCGACGATCAGGAAGACCTGAACCGCCATGACAAATGTGAGACCGGCGGCCAACAGCTTGCGAAACGTGTCCCGGCTGCGAAAGGACAGACCGAAACCGACCCCGACGACAAGGGCAAACATGGCGATGATCGCCACCGACCCGGCGAAGCCCAGCTCCTCTCCGACGGCGGCAAAGATGAAGTCTGTTGGGGCATTCGGGATCAGGTCGGGGCGCCCGAGCCCGGGGCCTGACCCGGAGAGACTCCCGGTTCCCAATGCGAACAGGCCTTGGGAGATCTGAAATCCCTCGTCCACGTAGTGCTCGAAGGGGGAGATCCAAGCGGTTATGCGTCTTTGCACATGGTCGAACAGGACCGCCGCCGCCGCCGCCCCACTGACCGTCATCAGACCGCCGGCAAACAGATACCCGGAGGCCCCCGTTGCTGCGTACAACAACAACACGAACCCGGCGAACAAGAGCAGGGACGCGCCCAGATCGCGTTGCCAGATCAGGATCACGATGCTGCCGCCCCATGCCAGGAGGAGGGGGATGAGCTGTCGCGGCTCCGGGATCCGGATCGGGCCGATCCTCCGATATGCCTCACGGAGCGCCTTCTGATGATCCGCCAAATACGCGGCGAAGAAGATGACCATGCCCAGTTTGGACAGCTCCGCAGGTTGAAACTGCATCCGTGTCACCCCGAGGTCGATGGCGATCCACAGTCTCGAGCCGTTGACCTCCAGACCCTTCAAGGGGAAACCCCAATCATTGGGAAGGTTGGGCAAGAGGAGCAGCCCGATGGACACGATCAGGATCAGGTTGCGATAGCGACGAAGGGTCGAGGTGGTGCCTCGCGCCAGGAGCAGGAGAACCAGCGATGCGATCGCCACCGCGATCAACAGCCACCAGCGCTGCAGTGCGGCACGATCCGAGTCCAGCCGGTAGATCTCGAAGAAACCCAGCCCCACGAGGGCGACAACCGGTGGTAACAGAAGCGGGGTGGCCCGCGGGGCAAAGGCTCGCACCATGGAATGGAGGACCCCAAAAGCCAGGGCGAACACCAGGAAGGTGAGCCCGGTTTGGGCGTCCACCCCGCCGCCATTGGCAAAGTTGACGAGGGCGACTCCAAATGCGGCGAGCAGGGAAGCCGCGATGATGGTGGCGCCTTCGGCGGTCCGGCTCATCGATCAGTCGAGGACGTCGAGAACGACGACGGAGATGTTGTCCACCCCACCGGCGTCGTTGGCGAGTTCGACGAGCTCCCATGCCACCTCTTCGGGGGCACCATCGCCAAGTGCCTTGGCGATCACGTTGTCGGGGACCATCTCGGTGAGACCGTCCGTGCACAAGAGGAGCCGGTCTCCGGGCATGAGATCGATTGAGATCTCATCGATGCTGACGAACCTGGACAACCCGAGTGTCCGGGTCAGCATGTGACGTTGCGGGTGCGAGGTCGCCTCTTCTGCGCTGAGCTGGCCCATCGCCACATACTCGGCGGCGACGTTGTGGTCCTCACTGATCTGGGTGAGCTCCCCATCCCTCAACACATATGCGCGACTGTCACCCACGTGAGCCAGGTTGGCGACCCCGTCCTCGACCGTCAGCAGGGTCATCGTGGTGCCCATCCCCTCCAGGCTGGGCTCGCGGGCAACTTCCTCGCGAATGGCCCGGTTGGCCGCTGCCACGCGGTCTCCGGCTTTGAGCTCGCTCGAGGCCGCGGCGTTGATCGCGATCCGGGACGCGACCTCACCGGCAACATGCCCGCCCATGCCATCGGCCACGATGAGCACCACCCTGTCCGATGACTCCCCAGACGACGTGGGGAAGATGGCGTCCTCGTTGTTCTCCCTGACCATGCCCTGATGGGAGGCGGTCGCCCAGAGATATCTCATTGCCAGGTCCGATCCAGGTCCTCGGCGTATGTGCGGATCGCCCGGGAGTAGCGGTTGATCGAAGGAGCCGAGCTGGTATCGGCGAGAAGATTCAGCAGGATCTCGCATGCGGCCTTCCCATCGCCGTCGTTGTAGAGGGCCATCGCCAGGAACACCTCGAGCCCGCTGTCCTCGGGGAATCGGTCGACGGCACTGGTGAGGATGGATCGCGACTTCTCATACTCTCCGAGGGCTCGATAGGTGCTGCCCAGACCGAGCATGGCTCCCCTCAGGTCCTCCCCGTCGAGGCCCTGTTCGATGGCCGTCTCGTAGAAGGGGACGGCCAGCCTCTCCAGACCCAGCCTGTCGTGGACCCAGGCACAGTGATAGTTGATCCTCGGGTCCAACGGGCTCTGGTCGTGCAGGTCGACCAGGATATCCCTGGCCTCTTCGTCCCTCCCACCCTCACGGAGGGCGATGGCGGCGTCGAGGCGCTCTCGGGTCGTGGCGTCGAGAGTCATCTGACCTCCATGACGGTCTTGCCGACCTGAATCGTGTCACCACGACGGAGTTGGGTTGGCGCCGAGGCGCGTCGCCCGTTCACATATGTTCCATTGGTGCTGCCCAGATCGTGGAGGATCATGCCGTTCTCCTGCGCCACCAGCCTCAGGTGGAACTCGGAAGCGTAGGGATCGTCCAGGACAACATCCGTCTCGTCCGATCTTCCCAGCACAACCACGTCGGTCACCTCGAACTCTTTGCCCTGTTGTGACTCCGAGCGCACGAACAAGACCCGCGAGCCCTCTTTCCGAGGGCGTTTGACCGAGATTCCCAGATGGGACCCGATGGCGCGGGCGACCTGCCAGACAAAGAGATAGACCAGGCCGAGAAAGATGATGCGGAGGAGGGCCAGGACTACGTCAGGCATCAGGTCCCACGAATCGATAGCGATGACTCGCGATGCTGACGATGGAGCCGCGGGGGACCACTGTCGCCTCCGGGCCGACCTCGGCGCCGTCGATCCTCGTGCCGTTGGCCGAGGAGAGATCTCGTAGCCAGGTGTCACCGGCCTGGCGATAGAGGATGGCGTGCCGGCGGCTGACGTCTTCGTGGGGGATGACAACATCTGCATCCTCGGAACGCCCGATCAGGGCACGGTTCCGCCCGACGGCGTACGACTCACCGTTGGCGACGAGGCGCGCCCAGACCACATCGGGGCCAGGGTCGACCTCGACGTGGACCTCGGCCCGCCCCGGTGAGGCCTTCTCGGTGGGCACGATCCGAACACTCACCGGGCCTTCCAGACGTAGGCCCTCCTCGACGGTGTACGCCTCCATCTCCGCTGCCAGCATCTCCTCGATCTTCGAGGGGTCCATGCTCAGATCGCGAGGGTTGACGTGGATGAGATACAGGTTGGCCGTCGAGGGCCCGGTGAAGTGGTTGAACCGTGCGAAATCCGCCTCCCGGGCCAGCTTTCCGGCCAGCTCTGACGGGTGGAGTTGACCGGAGAAGACCCGTCCGGCCACCGATTCGATGAGTCTCTCGAGCCTTCGCTCCAGACTTCTGGCAACACTCACGCGGGGAGAGGTTAGGGACTGAGTGACATTCTCGAACCGTGGGCCACTACCGGAACCACGAGCCCGACGGTACGATCCCTCTTTCCTCGGGCGAGTGGCGGAATTTGGCAGACGCGCAGGATTCAGGTTCCTGTGATCGCAAGGTCGTGGGGGTTCAAGTCCCCCCTCGCCCACCATCGACTCCGTCGGAGCTGGTGCGTGGTCATAAGCTTCGACATGAATGCTGCCATCCCCCGCCCAGAGTGAAGGTTGGCGAGAGCGTTATGAGAGCGTGATCCCTTGGCCACGGTGATATTCGAAGCGCCTCCCAGATCCAGGCGCCGGGCGCTGGGCCGGATCCTGTGGCCGATCCTGCTCGTCGGCGCCGTGGTCGTCGCCGTGGTCGTTTCCGCCGCGGGTCAGCAGACACGCTCGCAACTCGAGTATCTCGACGAGATGAGATCCCAGGCAGCATCCCTGTCACGCAGTGGATCGACCATCGCCGGCATCATGTCTCGAATCCGTGACATCGATCGCGAGGAGTTCACGACCGGGTTCGAGCTGATTGGCGACGATCTGGCCATTGGCCAATCATTCGTCGCCAATCAGCCCCCCAGCAACTCGCTCATCTCAGTCTGGTCGCTCTACCGCCAGGCCCTTCAGGCGTGGGACAGCGGGGTGACCACGTTGGGGGCGGCCGTCCTCCGTGCCGCCGACGACCCCGAGGATGCGACGGTCGTCAACGCCGTCGCCGACGCCCTGGCCGAGATACGGGCCGGTGACGCCCTCTATCGGGATCTCAAGGCCGAGTTCTCTCGTCAAGAGGTCCCCGAACCGGTCAGCCCCCTCGTCGACGTCCAGCTCAGACCGGCCGACGGGGGTCTGGCGAGTCTCGCCGCAGGATATGTGGCCGCGGCAAGGTCCTCGACCAACGCTCTCGGTCTCCGTCCTGACCTGGCGGTAAGCCAGATCGTCACCGACCCGATCTGGCAGATCAATGTCTCCGGGCATCCGGTTATCCCAGCCACCGACACCGTGGTGTTCTCGGCCGTGATCACCAACAAGGGAAACGTGGCCAGCGCAGCCGAGACGGTCTCCCTGACGCTCAACGGCGGCGCCGAGCAGGTGATCGCGCAGATGGAGGTTCCGGCCCTCGCCCCCGACGGCCAGGCCACCGTCGTGTTCGACCCGCTGCCCGTTGAGCCCGACACGCCTTATGAGGTGGTCATGGAGCTGGTCATCACCAACCTCGACTCCGACCCTGACGACAACAGGCTCCAGGTCCAGTTCACGGTCAACAGCCCCTAAACCCCAACCGGTTCCTAGTGCACCACGCGTCACAGTTGAGCATTTGGCCGCGCGGAATGGTCGAACCGGTTCCTAATGCACCACGCGTCACAGTTGAGCATTTGCCCGCGCGGAATGGTCAAACGGTGGCCTCTCGGTACCATCGTCGGCCGCATGCTCGATCCGCGATTGCTCCGTGAAAAACCCGATGTCGTGGCCGAGTCGCTTCGTCGTCGCGGGATCGACGCAGATCTCGACGGGCTGATCAGCCTCGACGCCGAGCAGCGTGCCGCCCTCAACGAGGCCGAGCGACTGCGCTCACGCCAGAAGGAGGCCGGCAAGAAGATCGCCGCCCTCGACGGAGCGGCCAAGCAGAAGGCGATCGATGAAGTCTCCAACCTCGCCGCCGATGTCAAGGAGGCGACATCCCGGGCGGATGAGCTCGCCGACAGGTTTCGCACGTCCTGGCTGGAGATCCCCAATCTCGTCGACCCCACTGCGGCCGACGGTCACAGCGACGAGGACAACTTGGAGGTCAAGCGTCATGGCGACGTGTTCACCGAGGGGACCGACCATGTCAGTCTCGGGGAATCGCTGGACATCATCGACACCGAGCGAGCGGCGAAGGTGTCAGGGAGCCGGTTCGGCTATTTGAAGGGAAAGGGAGCGCTTCTCGAGCTGTCACTGGTGCGCTGGGCGATGGATCACCTCGATGGAGCCGGCTTCACCCCGATGATCCCACCTGTTCTGGTTCGCGAGCACGCCCTCGAGGGAACCGGCTTCTTCCCCGAGGCGCGGGAGCAGGTC
>DASWKM010000080.1:0-11160 GCA_036396635.1 Acidimicrobiia bacterium | reverse complement strand
CGAGGACCTGAACGATGAGTTGGACGGTCTCGAGGCGGAGTTGTCGCTGCGCGCCCTTGGGCGTGTTCCCCGTCTCGCTCTCGATGGGGTTGGGGACGCGATGTACACCCATCCCCCGTCGCCCCCTCGTCGCCGAGCGATGCGACGCTGGTCGAGGGTGAACTCGCCCGGCGCCTCCGTGGCCCACGAGCGGGAGAGACGGCTGGTGGAGCGGGTCCTGGCGGTGATCCACTCCGATCTTCGTGAGTGGCTCTCCGGCGAGGACGTCCTGTCCAGTCGTGAGATCGCGATCGGCGATCTCGTTCGCCAAGGTCTGGTGGTCGCCAGGTCAGAGGTCGAAGGATGGCTTGACTACATCAGGCGCATCGCCAGATCGATCACGCAGCGCCAGGTCTGGATCGGCGAGGCCCTGCTAGTCGACTCTGTCACCGGTGGTGAGCCGTCGCCGGCGGCGGCAGTCGTGTTCGGTGATGAGACGAGGGAAGTCGTGGACCGGGCACACCGGGAGCTGATCGGGCGGATCGATGTGGTCTACGGCAGTGTCGTCGCTCAGATCGTAAGTCAAATGCGCAGCCGTAACGGGGAGCTGGACCCGGGCCCGCTGCGGGTTGCGGCTGGCGCCGTCATTGGCACGCTCGCCTCGGCCGATGCGTGACCGACTGATCGGTTTGCTCGAGCAGGCCGAACTCGCTATCGCATCGTGCGCCGATGTCCTCGACCAATCCACCCTGGAACCCCTGATCGCCTCCGTCGCTGCGGTCAGGACCCGACTGGCCCACCCCGAGGACATAATCGTGGTGGCGCTGGCCGGGGGGACGGGCTCGGGCAAATCCTCTCTCTTCAACGCGCTCAGCGGCGATGACCTCACCGAGGTCGGAGGTGTGCGACCCACGACGTCTCAGCCGGCGGTCGCCGTCCCGGATGCAGCGGGCGAGGCGATGGACGGGTACCTCGACCGACTCGACATCACCGAGAGGCACATCGTTGACGTGCGAGGCGTGTGCCTCATCGATCTTCCCGACACCGACAGCGTCGAGCTGGATCATCGCCATCGTGTGGATCAGCTCCTGCCGCTGGTCGACGTGGTGGTCTGGGTGGCCGACCCCGAGAAGTATCGCGACGCCCGGCTCCATCATGGCTATCTGGCGCCCTTGGCCGCCTACTCGGGCCAATTCCTCTTCGTGCTCAATCAGATCGACCGGCTGCGGCCCGACGACGCAGAGGCGGTCGTCGCCGACTTCGAGAACGCCCTCCTCGAGTCCGGTTTCGATCGGGCCGAGGTCGTGCCGGTGGCTGCAGCCCCGACCAGCGGGCCGCCGCTGGGCATGGGCCCATTGGTCGATGCAATCGAGGACAAGCGGGCTCGAAGCGAGACCTTGTACGGAAAGCTGTTGACCGATCTCACGCTGACCGCCCGCATATTGGCCGAGACGACCGGTGTGCCCGTCGATTTCGACCGTCGGGCCGGCGAGGTCGTTGCCCGTGCCGAAGGCCACATCGCGGCGGGCACGCTGGAGAAGGCGACCGAGGACCTCGTCGGCTTCCTCGATCACGTCGCCGACGAGGTTGGAGGGCCGACAGCACGGTGGATCCGGCGTGTCACCGCTGACGTCCCCCGTCATGTCGAGCGAATCGGCACCACAACGAGGGGCTCGGACGCGCCAAGACGTCGCAGATGGGGAAGGGCCCGGGTAATACTCGAGCCCGATCCCCCGCCGACAGGTGATCTCTTGGTGGAGGCCGTGGTCCGGCCCGCCCGTGCGATACTCGCCAAACGGGCCCTGGCCATCGCCTCGGTGGCCGACCTGGCGCTCACTGTCGAGGACCTGGCCCGGCGAACGGCTCATTAGCCTGGTGCCGTGAATGCTCCTCACCATGTGACGCCGCTCGTCCTCGTCCAGGGGTCATCGACTGCACGAGACCAGATCATCGGGACTGCGGTCCTCGTCGTCCTGGCCGCATTGATCTACTGGATGGCGATCTGGTCGGGACGACGCTATGTGGGGAGGATGACGCAGAAGGACTTCGAGCGCGGGGCGCGCGCTCGGACACTGTGGACAGTGTTGCGCCGGGTGATAATGCTCGTTGTCCTGGCTCTCACCACCCTCTACGGGTTTGTGATATGGGATGTAGGGATCGCCCCCTTCCTCGCGGTGGGAACGGTCATGGCGGCTGCGATCGGCTTCGGCGCCCAGGACCTGGTCAAGGATTTCCTGTCCGGTTTCTTCATCCTGCTGGAGGACCAGTTCCACGTGGGCGACACCGTGAGCATCGCAGGGGCCACCGGGACCGTGGAGGACATTCAACTTCGAGTGACCAAGCTGCGTGACTTCGAGGGGAATGCGTACTTCGTGCCCAACGGTGAGATCACGGTCGCGTCCAACTTCACCTCGAAGTTCGCCCAGCCGGTCATCGACGTCGGAGTGTCGTACGAGACCGATATCGACGCAGCACTCGAGGTGTTTGGCGACGTGTTGCGTGGTCTGGCCGACGATGCCCAGTTCGGTCCGCTGATCACGGGAGAAGTCGAGGTCTTGGGTGTGAACAGCCTCGACGACTCGGCGGTGGTGTTGCGGGGGCGTCTGACCACTCTCGCCGATCAGCGCTGGGCGGTGCGTCGCGAGGCGTTGCGACGTGTGAAGAAGCGCTTCGACGCCGAGGGGATCACGATTCCCTTTCCTCAGATCACGATCAATCGGAAGGACTAGCGACACACCACTAGCTCGCTCGACTGCCTGCGATCACATGCAGGCTGTCGGGCACCCACTCAACGGTTCCCCCATCGACGAGACCGAGACCCTCCCCATCGGCCTGCACGGCAACAGGCGGGTTCGCCTCGAGCGTGAGAGCCGTCACGTTCGCCCAGACCTCGAAACCGCCGATCTTGGCCAGGTCGCGGTGGGTGATCGCACTGAAGAAGATTTTGGGGATGCGTCTTCTCCTCAGCCGGGATATGACGAGGACGGCCATCGGGTCCGGCGGATCGTCGACGAGGCGGAGCCCGATCCTGCCGAAGTAGGTGTAGACGCTGCGGAACTGGATCAGGGCCGTCGTTGCCATCGTCTCGTGCCCTTCGGCCTCGAGACGGACATGTGGCTTGATCGACGGAAAGCTGCGGACTCCGACGGCAAGGGCGGAACGGGCATAGTGCATCGAGCCAAAGCGATACTTGCGATAGGGGTCGGAGTCGGCGACACGCACGACCTCTGCATCGAGCCCAAACCCACAGGCGAATATGGCGTGGTGGACGGTCTCGGTGTCACCCCGGGTCAGAGCGAGTCTGACGGTCCCCACCGTGGCGGGAATCTGGGGGCGGGCGATCAGCTTTGCCGCCTTGGATGGCTTCGACGGGATCCCAAAGAGACGCGCCACGACGTTGGTCGTGCCCGTAGGGACGATTCCGAGGGAGACATCGGTCCCGACCAGGGCCTGGCCCACATGATGGACGATGCCATCACCACCCATGGCCACCACCACGGATGCGCCATCTTCCACCGCCGCGCGTGCGACATTTGTCGCCTCGGGCGCCGAGCCCGGCCACTGGGCCTCGACGTGGTGACTCTTGGCCAGCTCGGACATCACGTCACGATGAGATCCGCCGGTGAATTGAGACGCAACGGGGTTGGCTATCACTACAACGCGGTTCATTGCTCGCGAAGGCTACCGCTGTACCCTCCCAGCCCAATGGCAGAGCTCATCGATCAACCACGGGAGGAGCGTTCCGATGCGCTGTACACGGTCGTCGCCGGGGAGGGTGACGGGTTCCTCCTGGCGATGGCGGCCGGTGACACGGCGGGTGGCGCGTGGGAGCTCGGGTACTCGGCCACCACGCAGCAGGCGACGATGATCGCCTACGAGCTGATCACTCATCGTGAGATCGACCGCGACCGTCTGGTTGCCGCGCTGCTCGAGATGGATGGTGCCGGGGGAGAAGAGCCGGTGTATCGGGCGGAGAGCCCCGAGTTCCGGATGTGGCTCGATCGGGCCACGGCGGGGAGGCCGGTGGCGGGAGAGGAGGTCTCACTCGACGCCGCTCCACGGGCCGCTGTGGTCGGCGTGGCCTATCGTCGACAGCCCGATCGGGTGGTCGATCGGGCCGTCGAGCTGGGGAGGTTCTTTCATTCTGACGCCGCCTCCATCGCGGCCGGGGTCATCACCGCGGCGGCCGTGGCCGCATCATGTTTCGCCCAGTCGGGCCTGGACCTGGTTGTGGGCGTTGCGGAGGCGGTCACGCCTGCGATCGGGGCCCTCGGCTCCGGCCTGAGCGGTGTCGATCGTCTCGCCTCGATCCCCGATGAGATGAAGGGTTTGGTCCCTCTGGTGGGTATCACATCCGGGGAGGAGGCTCTCGCCCGGGTCGGTGGCAACCGTGAGGACCCGATCCAACTGATCCTCGCCGGGCTGGTCCTCGCTGCTCCGGTCGCCCCACGCCATCATGGCCCCATCGAGCAGGCCGCCCGAATCGGGGGAAGCCGACTGGGGGCAGCCGTCGGTGCGATGGTGGGTGCTCGGGTTGGCCTGCGTGCGTGGCCCTGGGCGTTCGCCAACGACACGTGGTTCGCCGAGATCGGCAGACGCCTCGTCCGCGGTCCCGACGAGGTGCGCGATCTGCCCATCCCCTATGCAGTGGAGCAGCACCTCATGTCTGGCTCGGCCCCCGGGTTTCGCTGATCACGAGCCGATCGCCGGCCGGCCAGTCTCTCTGCCGATCGTCGACCCGTCCCAGGATCAACCACCCGACGACGACGAACACCGCCAGGGCTCCCAACGCCGTGCTGCGCCCGAGGCCGGCTACATCGACGATGAGAGCCCAGACCAACGGCCCGGCGATCGTGGCGAAACGCCCGACCGTGGCGTACAGCCCGTAGAACTCACCCAGGTGCTTCGGCGGTGAGATTCGCGTCATGACGACGCGATCTGCTGCCCATGTGGCACCCAGGGCGATACCACCGATGGGCCCGATCGCCCAGGCCAGGGCGGTGAGACCAGTCACCGCCGAAGCCACACCCGATGTCATGGCGACCACCCACATGACCAGCACGAATCTGAGGACCCGCAAGGGCCCATGCCTCTCGATGAGGCGGCCGGCGCCCAGCCCACCGAACACCGCCGCGGTGATGGCCACACCCATGAGGGCAGTGAAGAAGCCGCGATCCAACCCGAGCTCGTCGATGACGAATATGGCGAGGAACCCCCCGATGAGGGTGTTGATGGCGTCGGTGTAGAAGAAGCGGCCGATGAGGAAGCGGACCACGCCGTCGTACCCGCGTGCGGTCCTCCACGACCGCGCCAGCCTGGCGACCATGCCTGCGACGGTCGGCAACGGCTCGTCTGCCACACCGGCCCGCTCTCGGATGAAGATGAACGAGGGGATGGCGAACACGAGAAAGGCGACAGCGATGAGTCGGAAGGTGCCGGGATACCCCCACCCGACCACGTCGAGGGCGAACAGACCGAGGCCGAGCCCGATGAAGGACCCGATGTAACCGACTCCTATCCCGATGCCGGAGACCCGTCCCCGATCGGCGGGTGTGCTGACGTCGACAAGCAGCGCGTCGTAGACCACCGATCCGGTGTTCACCGCCACGATCGCCACCCACAGCACCACGAGTGTCAGCCAGACCGGGCCGGTGGCCAGGGCGGCCGTGGCCACCACGGCGATGATCGTGGTCACGATGAGGGTTGGCACCCGGCGCCCCAGCACATCGCTTCGAGCACCCACCCATGGGGCCATGAAGACCACCACAGCCGCCGCGGCCACCTGCACCCCGGCCAGCGCCGAGTCGGGCTGGCCCTGGGCCACCAGCCAGTCGGAGAAGTAGAGCCCAACCACTCCGAGGGCAAAGATGGTGTTGGCCAGGTCGTAGATCACCCAAGAGCCAACCGCCAGCCGCGTGGGCCGGGCGGCGTCACTCATGGATCAGAATGTGACGGCGACCGAGATGAGCTCTTCACGGCCGAGCAGGCCGGCGGCGGCCTGGAGGGCCCGTGACGACTCGGAGAGCGGGAACTGATGGGAGACCAGGTCATCGATCCTGGGGTCGGTCTCGAGCTGGTTGGTCGCCCACTGATAGCCAACGGTGCTTGCACCCACTGCCCCTTTCACCGTGAGCTGCTTGGCGACGATCACGTCCGAGAGGAAGTGAAACGCCCGGTTTCCCTTGGTGGACGCCAGGATCACCCGACCACCACTCCGCACCAGATCGAGCGCGGTGAAGACCGCCTCCGGATCGTCCGACGTGACGTCAACGACGACATCGGGCCGCCTGCCCAGGTTGTCGGCCAGCTCGGCGGCGACGTCGGTCCTCTCGACGTCGATGGTGGCGTCGGCGCCCAATCGCTTGGCGAGCTCGAGCCGGTCACGATCGTGGGTAAGCCCGGCGATGCCCACCCATCCGGCACCCGCGGCTTTGGCCGCCATGAGACAGGCGAGGCCGCGGGGCCCGGGCCCGAGGATGAGGACATCCTCACCGGGCTTGAGCGCGGGGAGCTCCACCGACCACGTGTGCCCCGAGGCCAACGGATGCACGAATGTCGCCACCTCCGAGGGGACGTCGTCGGTGACCGGGTGAAGATGCGCATTCGGGTCGAGGTAGAGCAACTCGGCGAGCCCTCCCCAGAGCCCGGGCGGCTCGATCGAGGCAATCATCCCGTACGAGTTGGAGGGCTTGCGGCTCACACAGGTGGCCAGGTTCTGTTGGCATCGACGACAACGACCGCATCTGATCCTCGGCTCGACGACGACCCTGGTGCCGACCGGGTAGGGCACATTCGGGCCCTGAACGGCGATCCTGCCCACGACCTCGTTGCCGGGCACCAGCGGGTAGATGACGTCACGGGCCCGCCCGTTCCAGACTTGGACATCCGAACCGGAGATACCGGTGGCCTCGACCGCCAACCAACCACCCGGCTCACCGCCGTCGGTGGGAATCGTGGTCAGAGAGAAGTGACGGGGCTCCACGAGCACCATGGCTCGCGCAGTTGCACCTGCCTTCATCGCGGGGCGAGTGTAAACCCGCCCTAGATGGTTCCGAACATCTCCACCATCCGGGCCACCCCCCGCTCCAGGTCGTCGTCGGCTAGGGCGTAGGAGAGACGGAGGTGGCCCGGGGCGCCAAACGACTCACCAGGGACGACGGCGACACCGGCCTCCTCGATCAACCCTTCGGCCAGGGCGGCCGAGGTCGGATAGCGGTCTCCCAGCAACTCCTCGACGTTGGGAAAGACGTAGAAGGCACCCTGCGGCTCCAGACACTGCACACCGGGAGCATCGGCCAGCATCGAGACCATTACCTGACGCCGCTTGTCGAACGCTTGACGCATCTCCTCGACGCTCTCCTGGGGGCCGGTAATCGCTTCCAGTGCCGCCATCTGGGCGATGTTGTTGACGTTCGACGTCGCGTGCGATTGATGACGAGCGGCAGCGTCGATCACGTCCTCGGGCCCGATCATCCATCCGACTCGCCAGCCGGTCATGGCGAAGCTCTTGGCCACACCATTGATCAGGACGCAGTCCTCCAGACCCGCGGTCACACCGGCGATGGACGGGGCGACCTCATCGTTGCCGTACACCAGTCTCTGGTAGATCTCGTCGGTCACTACCCAGACGTGTCGATCCCTTGCCCACTCGCCGATACGACGCGCCTCGTCGACGTCATACACGGACCCCGTGGGGTTGGAGGGGGAGACGAACACCACCAGCTTGGTCCGCTCGGTGTACTGCCTTTCCAGGTCGTCCACGGTGATCTTGAACTCGGACCCCATTCCCGAGGGCACTGAGACGGGGACTCCACCGGCCAGCTCGATCGCGGCCGGATAGGTCACCCAGTGGGGGGCCGGTAACAAGGCCTGGTCACCGGGGTCGAGCAGCGCTGCGAAGGTCTGGAAGATCCCTTGCTTCGCCCCGTTTGTCACCAGGACCTGCTCGGGGCTCACCGCGACTCCTGAGTAGCGGACTGCATAGTCGGCAATGGCTTCACGCAACGGGCGGAGCCCCGCATTTGGGGTGTAGTGATGATGCGCCGGGTCCCGGGCCGCTGCGATCGCCGCCTCGACTATGTGGCCCGGTGTCGAGAAGTCGGGCTCACCGGCGCCAAAGGAGATCACATCGCGTCCCTCAGCAATCAGCTGACGGGCTCGGGTGTTGATGGCGAGCGTCGCTGAGCCGGGGAGGCGCCCAAGACGTTGGGAGACCCTAGTGGCCACTAGCCACCTCTACTCGGTGATCTCTCTGCCCGCCTCCTCGGCCACGTCGCCGGCCTCCTCACCGGACGCCTCCATGGCGTCACCAGCCATATCGGGAGAGGGCTTGGCCATGTCGGTGGCTTCGTCGGCGTCCTCCGCCATGTCGGCGGCATGCTCGGCGGCATGCTCGGCGGCTTCAGGGGCGGCATGCATTGCCCTCGGCATGGCCTCGTCGGGGGCCTCCCTGCCACCTGAGGTCATCTCGGTGACCTTCTCTTTCCCCTTCTCGAACGCCTCGGCCGCTGCGTCCTTGGCCCTCTCCATGTGAGGTTGGGCTCTCTCGGCAAGGTCATCCGCGACCTCCTTGGCCTTTTCGATGGCACCCTCGACATGGGGCTGGGCCTTCTCGGCAAGGTCGCCGGCTGTCTCTTTCGCCGAGCCGAACAATGCCTTGAGTCTGTCCATGAATCCCACTGCGCTTCCTTTCGTATCGCTGCCAAGAGTAGGCGCATCGGGCCGGGTCGGGATCAGCATCGTTAGCGGACGATCGACGATGCAATCAGGATGGGAGGGATCAGCCGCCCTTCGCCGCTTGGTGCTTACGACGCCGACGTGTGTAGAAGGACCAGGCCAGACCGGTGAGCAACGCCGTGGCCGCGGCCGTGCCGATGACGAGCACGGCAACAGGCATCGTCAGATCGATCCAGAAGAACTCGACGGTCGTGTTCTCGGCGTTCTGGATCGCGAAGATGATCAGGGCAGCGGCCCAGATCACCAGGAGCCCGGCGCCCCAGGGGATGGGGCTTGGCTCCGACTCGAACTCGAGGTGGTCGCCGACATCGTGGATCTCGTTGTCGTCCATGAGGCGGAACTCTACGCGTCCTCGAAAGACCAGCGCTCCCGCGATGCTCTCGCCTTGCCCACGTCGACCCGGGACAAGAGCACCAGACCGAGGGCAAAGAACGCCACGACCGACAGGATGGCCGGTCGCCCCGACCCGGTGGCGTTGGTCACCAATGCAAAGACCAGGGGCCCCCAGATAGCCGAGAACTTCGAGAAGACCGAATAGAAGCCGTAGAACTCCGCCGCCGCTTCCTCGGGGATCATGGTCCCGTAGAGGCTCCGGGAGAGGGCCTGGACCCCGCCGAGCACGAAGCCGACGATCACCGCCAGCCCGTAGAGTGGCACCGCTTCCCCGGTGGGCAGGAAGTAGGCGGCGACCGTCACGGCTATCCACACCGCGATCGAGGCCATGATCGCCCTCTTCGCCCCGATCCGGCCGGCCAGCGACCCGAAAATGAGAGCGCCGAAGAACGCCACGAACTGGACGATCAAGAACGCGATGATGATCTCGGTGGCGCCGAGCTCGAGAGTCTCCTCCGCGTACGCACCGGTGACCGTGATCACTGTTTGCACCGCGTCGTTGTAGAACAGGTAGGCCAGGACGAACAACATGAGGTGCTTGAAGCCCACCAGCTTCTTACCGGTGGCGATGGTGCGGGAGAAGCCGAGCTTGGTCAGCGCCAGCCAGCGGGCTTGACCCTGGTACTCGGGGGGCAGCGGGAAGGACTCGGTCTCTTCGGGCAGTCTCCGCAGTGCGAAGGAGGTGAAGAGCACCCACCAGACGCCGGCACCCGCTATGCCGATCCTCGCCGCGGCGTTCTCGGTCATCCCGGTCAGGCTGTCATCGCCGCTGAGGAGAATCAGGGCGAGGGCCGCCAACACGTAGAGACCCCCTCCGATATACCCGAGGGCGAATCCCCTGGATGACACCCGGTCGATGGTCTCGTCGGTCGAGATGCTGGGGAGGAAGCCGTCGTAGAACACATTGGCGGCGACAAACCCGATCTGTGTGATCAAGACGACGACCAAGAAGATGACCACGGCGCCATCGGGCGTGAAGGGCAGGGCGATGGTGGTGAAGGCGCCCACCCAGGCAAACAGGCGGAGAAATCGCTTCTTGGCAGCGGCGTAATCGGCCACCGCCCCCAGCACCGGCATCCACAGGAACAGGATGATGGCGCCGATGGAGATCACCGCGGACCACAGAGTCTGCCCCGAGTATCCGTTGAAGCCGTCGTCGGGGACGATCACACCGGTGAAGAATGCGGCGACGATGGCGGCAAAGGTCGTGATGTACGCCGAGTTCGCCCAGTCGTACATCGCCCAGCCAAACACGATGCGAGGGTCGTTCTTGGTGACCTGGCTCACAATGCTCGAAGGTACTTAACCTGAATCCTGATGGGTCGGTCACTACCCGTTTTCTTGGCTGTCATCCTCGGCTGCACCGCCCCGCAAGAGCTGGCCACGACCACGACCACCCGGTCTGTCACGACAAGCACCGCACCGGCCACAACCACAGTGACCGAGACCACCACAGCCCCCTCCACGACCTCCACGACGACACTTCCGGTCCTACAGGGTCTCGTCTACGAGGAGGTGGCCCGGCTCTCGTTCCCTGTTCAGATGACCGCCCTGGCAGGGGCGGAGTATTCCTACATCGCCACCAAGGACGGGCGCGTGTGGGCTTATGACGGGTCGTCGGTGCTCGAGGACCCGGTCCTCGACATCACTCAGAACGTGCTCAACCGTGGGGAAAGAGGCTTGCTCTCGATTGTGATCCATCCCGACGACGCGACCCGGTTTTTCGCCCACTACACCGCGACCGACGGTGACACCGTGGTCTCCGAGTTCACCATGGTGTCATCGCTCGAGATCGACCCCGTCACCGAGACGACGCTGTTGCGACACGAACAACCCGCCGCCAACCACAACGGTGGGATGCTCCAGTTCGGCCCCGACGGCGGGTTGTACCTCGGTCTCGGTGACGGCGGGGGATCCAACGATCGCTTCGGCAACGGTCAGAATCGGGAGACCCTGTTGGGCGGGCTGGTGCGCATCGACGTGGATGACCCGGAGATCGAGCCCGAGCTCTTCCAATACGGCTTGCGCAACCCATGGCGGTTCTGGATCGAC